>NZ_JANSHW010000579.1:0-2425 GCF_047461815.1 Synechococcus sp. R6-10 | reverse complement strand
GCCGCCACCAATGGCAAAAGCATCGTAGGGAGCCAAGTCGCCGATGGTCGTGCCTGCTCGCACATCAAAGGCCAATACCTGCGGTCGCTCGCTGCGGGTTTCAAACAGGTTGACGGGAATGAACTGGCTGTAGCCGGCCTCGAGGCGGTTGGCATTCAAGCCATTTTGAAACAGACGTACCGACTGTTCTGTGGAGATGCGAAAGACCGATCCCTGGCTGGGGCTGTTGGGGTTGTCGCGGGCGTCGTTGATGAGGCCGAGGCGCAGGGTGGTGTAGCTGTCTTGGCCGCTCTCGCTGAAGGTAATCGGGTTGCCCAGCACATCGAAGCGCTGCTGCTCCCCGTTGCTGTTGCGAGCTTCTACAAATTGGATGCGGGTGCCCAAGCTGGCCCGCCAATTGCCCCCAATCGGGCGAGAGAAAGTCACCCCGCCACCAAGACGGTTGATGCGCACGGGATCCCCATTGGGCAGGGTGAATCCCTCATTAAAGACAAAGCTGGAGCTCTGCTGGTTGGAGATGTTGACGTTGTAGGAGGTGGGAATGTCCAGCGTGGCAATCCGCGGGTCGGTGAAGTTTAAGTCGAAGAGGGTTTCGTTGGTGCCCACCTGCACGTTGAAGCTGGCACTTTGGTTGTTGCCGCCCAAGTTTTGTTCGGAGACGTTGAGGCCGGCGAAGACCCCTGTGGCGGAGCTAACGCCGATGGTGCCGCCCAAGGTACCGGTGCGACGTTCTTCCACGTTCACCACCACCACCACCTTGTCGGGATCCTGGCCGGGGTTGAGCCCCACATTCACATCTTGAAACAGGTTGAGATTAAAAACCGCCTGCAGGTCTTCCTGGATTTGGTTGCGGTTAAACACATCCCCCGGCTTGGACTTCAACTCGCGGGTGATGATGAAGTCACGGGTTTTGGTGTTGCCCTGAACGCGAATATCCTCGATCACCCCTTCGGCGATTTCCAGGGTGATGGTGCCGTCTTCAGAGGAGCGCACATCCGTCACTTTGGCCAGCACGTAACCCTTATCGGCGTACCACTGCTCGATCTCGGCCACAGCCAGTTGCAGCTCGCCGAAGTTGAGCACCCGCCCTTCCTGGTCGGCAAAGGCGGCCCGCAGCACTTCCGGATCCAAAACGTTCGCCCCTTCCGTGCGCACGGCTTTCAGGATTGGGTTGGGCTTGACCTCAAAGGTGACCCGCACCCCCAAAGGCGTATCGGAAGGCACTGCCCGCACATCGGCAAACAATCCGGTGGCAAACACGGCATTGATGTCTTCCCGCAACTGGGATCGGGTGGAAACCTCGCCGGCGCGGGTGCGGATGACGCTGTAAACCCGGTTGATCAGCTCCGGATCTTCAGTGCCCTCAACCACTACCTCCGCTACCAACACTTCTGGCTCGCCGGCAGTGGGGGGTGGGGTGGGGGAGGGCTGGGCGGGGGTGTCGCCACCGGTGCGCAGGTCGAGGGTGCCGGGCTGAGGAACCGATTGCGCCCAAGCCGGGGATCCCATCAGCAGAGCGCTACGGGACGCTTCAGCAAACGCAAAAGCGGTGCAGAGCACCATCCCGCGGGTGAGCGCTGAAGTTAGCCAAGGGCGAAGTTGCCTGGAACGATTCATAGGGATCCCTCGCACACCAAAAAGCAAGATTGCAGAGCCGGGCCAAGCTTGCGTTAAAACCCTCTGCCGCCCAGCAGCGGACAATTGCCCTGGATTATATCAATCCCCATCCACCCAGATCCGAGCGTGGCCGCGAACCGGATTGCGGACTTGGGCAGTCTGGAGTGCAAAAAGCAGCCTCCCCCGCTCAAGGCAGGCGCAGGGATCCCCTACAGCGCTGGCCGCAAGACCTCGGCTCGACTTCCTCGGCAGCTAGGTTGACTTGGGAGTTGAGGATGACGACGGTGATGGGAGCAGGAGTGGGAGGCAAAGAGCGGCTGCTCCTCCAGCCCCAACTGTCGGCGTACTGTTGTGGGGGAACGTTGGGCAGGATCAGGACGGTGTTTTGCAGGACGTTGCTTTGCAGGGTGGTGGCGTTGCCGTTCAGGATCGCCATCTGCTGGGTGTGGGAAGTCTGAGCCAGGACGGCTGGAGCAAACCCGAAGCCGAGCAGAGCTGCCACTCCGGGGAGGAGGAGTTGGGTGGACAACATCGAGGATTCTCCACAAGACGCCAGGATGCCGACACTTTAGCCTGCTTTGCCCTCCGCTGAGTTGCCGCAAAAAAGCAAAAAAAGCTACGTGATGGGGAGGGATCCCTGCTGGGGACGTACAGCCGCGCGGCCCAGGCCCACAAAAAAGCCTGCAGAGGGTACTCTGTGCAGGCCCGTCTTGCTCGTCTGGATTGTCTTGATGGAGCTGATACATTCACGCTGAACTCTCCTGAACATGGTTCAGGAAAGAAGCGATCGCATCCTGCCTATCTCTGT
>NZ_JANSHW010000578.1:0-6924 GCF_047461815.1 Synechococcus sp. R6-10 | reverse complement strand
GTTTTGTTCTCTGGTAGAGCAGAACAGGCTCAGGGCTACTGAAAGCCCGCTCCGTACCGCTTAGCGGTCGGAACCGGGTAGTTTACTGCTGCCTATCCATTACGCCCAAGTCTGGTCACTCTTGAGGGTAATGGGGGAGCAACAACTTATTATTGTTATTGGAATTGATTGGATTCACGGGATCCCAGCCAACTGGCGGGCCACCAGGGTGGGAAGTTGAGCCAACGGGATCCCTTCCAGAACTTCTGCCGCAAAAGCGCAGGTGAGAAGTTGCCTGGCCTCAGCTTGGGGAATACCCCGGCTTTGCAGATAAAAGATCTCTTCCGCCTCCAGTTGGCTGACGGTGGCCCCGTGGGCACACTTGACGTTGTCGGCAAAGATCTCCAGTTGTGGCTGGGTGTCGACCCGCGCTTTGGGGCCTAGGAGCAGGTTGCGGTTGGTCTGGGCGGCGTCCGTCAGTTGGGCCTCTCGGCTCACCAGAATCCGTCCGCTGAAGACCGCATGGGCCGTCTCGTCCACAATGCACTTGTGCAATTGGCGGCTGCTGCCGTGGGGGGCCTGATGCACCAAGCGGGAGTGGGTGTCGCTGTGCTGGGATCCCTTCAGCAGCGTTAGCCCCTGCAGTTGGGTGTGGGCCTGGGCTCCGGCTTGGGTGATCTCCAGGTTGTGGCGAGAAAACTGGGATCCCCACTGAATCGCCTGGAGGCGGTAGTGGCTGTCGCAGCTTTGGCGCACGGCGGTCTTGTTGATGTGGAAGGCTGGGGATCCCTGCCTTTGCAAAATCACATGGTGCAAACGAGATCCCTCTGCCAGGGCGATCTCCGTAACCGCGTTGCCAAAGGGGATCCCGGATCCCAGGGATACATGATCTTCGATCAGCGTGAGGGAGCTGTGGGCTTGCAAAGACAGCAGGCAGCGGGGCTGGGCCAAAACGGCCTCTCCCTCAGGAGCCACCGTTATGAACAGCAGGTGCAGCGGTGACGGAACTTCCTGGCCGGGCTGTAGGCCAATCTGGATCCCATCTCCCAGATGAGCGGTGTTGAGGGCCGTAAACACATCCGTCTTGGCCAGGGTTTGCAGCAACTCCCCTGGGGCTTGGGCTAAAGGGATCACCTGCAAAGCGGTGGGCAGGCCGCTCAAATCAGAAAGCTGGGGGGCAAAGTAGCCGTTGACGAACACGGCGCGGCTGTGGCTGGCTTCCGGCCAAAGCCAGGGCTCTAGGGTTGCCGCATCCAGAGCCGGATCCGCCGCGACAGCCAGGCGAAACTCGTGGGCCAGCAGCGGCGAGAGATCGCTGTATTTCCAATCTTC
The DNA here is from genome assembly GCF_047461815.1 of Synechococcus sp. R6-10. Classification (NCBI taxonomy): domain Bacteria; kingdom Bacillati; phylum Cyanobacteriota; class Cyanophyceae; order Synechococcales; family Synechococcaceae; genus Synechococcus; species Synechococcus sp. R6-10. Next base: position 5,613 of record NZ_JANSHW010000578.1, on the reverse strand, counting down.
TTCCCGTGGGGTCGGGATCCCCAGTTCGGCCAGTTGGGCGCGGGCCTGCTGCCTAAGGGTGGTGTAGGGATCCTGCCTTTCCGGGATTTGGCCGAGGATGTGCTCCAGGAATAGGCGGCTCTCTGGGGCAAAAGGTTTGGGCAAGGTGGCGCTCATCCCTCTTCCTCCCGCCGGGATGTTGCGGCTGCTGATTCTTGGCCCAACTGAGTTTTGATCCAGTCGTAGCCCCGTTCCTCCAGCTCCAGCGCCAAGGTCTTGTCCCCGCTGATGACGATACGACCCCCCTCCATCACGTGCACGTAGTCGGGGGTTACATAGTCCAGCAAGCGTTGGTAGTGGGTGATCAAGAGCATGGCATTCTCAGAGCCGGCCAGTCGGTTGATGCCCTGGGCGACGATGCGCAGCGCGTCGATATCCAGGCCGGAATCCGTCTCGTCCAAAATGGCCAGCGTGGGCTCCAACACCGCCATTTGCAGGATCTCGTTGCGCTTTTTCTCACCGCCGGAAAAGCCCTCGTTCACAGAGCGCTCCAAAAAAGCGGGATCCATTTTGACAATATCCAACTTTTCCCGTACCAGGTCGTCAAAATCCAGAGCATCCAGTTCCGGCTGATCCCGATATTTCTGTCGGGCGTTGTAGGCAGCCCGCAAGAAATCCAAGTTGCTCACCCCCGGAACCTCGATGGGGTATTGAAACGCCAAGAAGATCCCTGCCCAAGCCCGCTCCTCCGGTTCCATTTCCAGAAGATTCTTGCCCAGATAGAGGATCTCGCCTCCTGTCACCCGGTAGTCGGGGTGGCCAGCCAAGATCTTGGAAAAAGTGCTTTTTCCAGAGCCATTGGGGCCCATGATGGCGTGGATTTCTCCGGCGCGAATTTCCAGGCTCAACCCCTTGAGAATGGGGGTGCCGTCGATCTCGGCGCTGAGATCTCGAACGGATAAGATAACAGGGCTGTTTTCACGGATCATGGCTAGACTCTAGGGTTGACACCGAAGGGCAGGAGCTGAAAAGTTAAGGGATCCCTAAACCAGGTTTGGATTTTGGGCCTAAGGATCCCCTATAGCTCTATTGGGAGTGGCGATTGAGGATATCCCGGATCTCTGTCAGCAAAACCACTTCTGGTGGGGGCAATGTGGGAGGAGATTCTTCCTCCTTTCGCTGTAGGGTGTTGATCGCCTTCACCAGTAAGAAGATGGCAAAAGCGATAATCACAAAATCAAACACAGCTTGCAGAAAGCTACCGTAGTTAATCGTAACTGGGTCTTCAGGACTTCCACCGATTTTCCAGACCAAGTTCTGGAAGCTCACTCCACCAATCATCAAGCCTAAAACTGGAGTAAACAGATCTGCTACAAAAGAAGTCACAATCTTCCCAAAAGCACCTCCAATAACAACGCCAACAGCCAAATCTAAGGCATTGCCCCGGCTGATGAACTTTTTGAACTCCTCCAGAAATGCCCTCATGGGGAACTTCTCCTGCCTAGCCTTACGGTTCAAAACTCCTTGATTATCCCCTCTCCCCCCCTGCATCCATGCGCTGTTTGCAACGTCGCCAAGCCCTTGGGCCGCCTCTGGCTTCAGGGGATCACAGCCCTCTGCCTTGGGAGTTACCTAACCCCTTACCCTTCTCCTGAAAATGGCAGCGCCTGCTCCCACAGCGTGTCAGCGGCCTCGCCCACTTGCTCAGCTTCGCATTGGGAGCAATCCCCTAGCCGACGGATCCCTCTAACTTCAGGCTCAGCAACCGATCGGCTTCTACAGCAAACTCCATCGGCAGTTGGTTGAACACTTCTCGGCAGAAGCCGCTGATGATCATGGACACAGCATCTTCCGCAGAGATGCCGCGGGACTGGAAGTAGAACAATTGCTCTTCTCCAATCTTAGAGGTGGAAGCTTCGTGCTCCACTTTGGCGGTGTTGTTTTGCACCTCGATATAGGGGAAGGTGTTGGCGCTGCACTGATCCCCGATCAACATGGAATCGCACTGGGAAAAATTGCGGGCCCCTTCTGCTTTCGGCCCGATTTTGACCAGACCGCGGTAGCTGTTTTTGGAGTGTCCCGCCGAGATGCCCTTGGAAATGATTTTGCTGCGGGTGTTGCGGCCCACGTGAATCATCTTGGTGCCGGTATCGGCCTGCTGGTAGTGGTTGGTGAGGGCAACCGAGTAAAATTCGCCCACCGAGTTTTCCCCCACCAGCACACAGCTGGGGTACTTCCAGGTGATGGCGGAGCCGGTCTCCACTTGCGTCCAGGAGATTTTGGAGTTTGCCCCCTGACACAGGCCGCGCTTGGTTACAAAGTTATAAATGCCCCCTTTGCCGTTTTCGTCGCCGGCATACCAGTTCTGTACCGTCGAGTACTTGATCTCGGCATTGTCTAGGGCGATCAGCTCCACCACCGCCGCATGCAGTTGGTTGGTGTCGAACATGGGGGCAGTACACCCTTCCAAGTAGCTGACGTAGGATCCCTCGTCGGCAATGATCAGGGTGCGCTCAAACTGGCCCGATTCGCCGTTGTTGATGCGGAAATAGGTGGAAAGCTCCATGGGACAGCGCACCCCTTTGGGCACATAGACAAAGGATCCATCACTGAACACTGCCGAGTTCAGCGCAGCGTAGTAGTTATCAGCAATGGGAACCACACTGCCCAAGTACTTGCGCACCAGCTCCGGATACTCCCGCAGTGCCTCCGACATGGAGCAGAAGATCACGCCTTCCTTGGCCAGCTTCTCCCGGAAGGTGGTGGCTACCGAAACGCTGTCGAAGATGGCATCCACCGCCACATTGGCCAGCCGCTTCTGTTCAGACAAGGGGATCCCCAATTTCTCGAAGGTCTCCAACAGCACCGGATCCACTTCGTCCAGGCTCTTTTTCTTGGGCTGCACCTTGGGGGCCGAGTAGTAGACAATGTTTTGGTAGTCAATGGGCGGGTAGCTGACGTTGGGCCAGGTGGGCTCGCTCATCTTCAGCCACTGGCGGTAGGCCCGCAGCCGGAACTCTAGCATAAAGTCTGGCTCCCCTTTCTTGGCCCAGATCTGCCGAATCACCTCTTCGTTCAAGCCTTTGCCAATCGACTCAGAGGGGATGTCGGTTACAAAGCCGTACTTGTAGGGCTGGTTGACCAGGGCGCGGACGCTCGTAGACATGGATGGCTCTCGGGTAGTGACAGGGTAGAAACGCGACTAAGACAGATGGCCAAATAAAACAACAGAGTTGTTGTTTATCTGATCCTCAGGTTACTTTAGCAATGATCCCGTTGTCAAAATAGCAGAGAGCTGTGCTGGCAGCGGCAGCCGATTAACCCAGTCTAACCAGGAGGGCGAGGGTGGACAGCACGCGCAAGATCACCGGGCAGGTCGCTCAACCCGCTTCGAGTAAGCAGGCCATCTTGGTCTACCTGCGCAAGGCGGGGCAGGCCAACGCCCAAACGCTGGCAGAGCACCTGCGCATTTCTCCCCAGGCCATCCGCCGCCACCTCAAGGATCTGGAGGCAGAGGGGTTGATCCAACATGTCGCTCAACCCAATGGTCTAGGGCGACCCCAGCATCTCTATCAGCTCAGCCCCTTGGGAGAAGAGCAGTTCCCCGCCAGCTACGACGAGTTTGCCCTTGGCCTGCTCAACACCCTGGCCGAAACCCTGGGATCCGAACAGATGGGATCCCTTCTCCACCACCAGTGGCAGCGCAAAGCCCGGGAGTATCAGGCCCAACTGGGATCCGGATCCCTGCGGGAGCGGCTGGAGCGCTTGGTGCAGTTGCGCCAGGCGGAGGGTTACATGGCGGAGTACTACCCCTATCCTGCCGACCTGACTGGGCCGACGGCAGCAGAGGGGTCTGAGGATTATGTCGAGCAGTATGTCCTGGTCGAGCACAATTGCGCCATTGCTCAGATTGCCCACACCTTCCCCAGCGTCTGCGGTCACGAGCTGGAGATGTTTGCTGCCGCCTTGCCCGATTGCCGGGTAGAGCGCATCACCTGGCAGGTGCAGGGAGAACACCCCTGCGGCTACTGGATTGCCAAGACAGCGGCTCGGTCGACTTAAGACTTCCCGCTGGTCTCTCCGCCAGGAAACCGGATCCCTGAGGTGTCAAACGAGGTTTTTTCGGGTATAGTTATCTCGTACAGGTTTTAAGTTTGCTCTCCGCATGGTCTGGCGCGCTTCCTTTTTTGGCTACTTTACCTTTCCCTGGCAACGACCAGGGCGGAAGGGTGGCGCGTAAACTAAAGACCTAGGTTTACCCGAGTCAGTCCTGAAGCCCTGAGCCCAGCGCCAGGGCTTTTTTGATGGCTCGACGACCCCATCCACCCACTTGCACACTAAGGACAGTTCCATGCCCCCTCAAACCGACAATTGCAATATCCAAGAGGTGACTCCCTTGATTGCCCCTGCTGCTGTCAAGGCCAAGCTGCCCCTTACGGAAACGGCAGCCCAGGTGGTGCTCTCCACTCGGCAAGCCATCCGCGACATCATCCACGGACGGGATCTCCATCGCTTGGTGGTGATCGTCGGCCCCTGTTCCATCCACGATCCCGCAGCGGCTCTGGAGTATGCCCATCGCCTCAAGCGGGTGGCCGACCAAACTCGGGAGCACCTGGTGATCGTTATGCGCACGTATTTTGAGAAACCCCGCACCACGGTGGGCTGGAAGGGCCTGATCAACGATCCCCACCTGGATGGCTCCTGCGACATTGCCACCGGCTTGCAACTGGCCCGTTCCATTCTCTTGCAGATCAACGAGCTGGGCCTGGCCTGTGCCACCGAGATGCTGGATCCGGTGACCCCTCAGTACACGGCAGATCTGGTGAGCTGGGCGGCCATTGGCGCCAGAACCATCGAAAGCCAAACTCACCGGGAAATGGCCAGCGGTCTCTCCATGCCTGTGGGCTTCAAAAACGGCACCGATGGACGGCTGGAAATCGCTCTCAATGCCATCCTCTCCGCCAGCCATCCCCACAGTTTCTTGGGCATTGGCCAAGATGGCATGACGGCTCTGGTGAAAACCACCGGCAACCCGGATCGGCACATCGTGTTGCGGGGGGGAGGGGGCAAGACCAACTACGGCCCGGAAGATGTGGCGCGGGCAGCACTGCTGATGAAGGATCAAGGGATCCCTCGCTCGGTGATGGTGGACTGCTCCCATGACAACTCCCACAAAAATTACCGCAACCAGGGATCCGTCTGTCGGGCGGTGCTACAGCAGTACCAGGCGGGGCAGCGGGCTTTGATGGGACTGATGCTGGAGAGCAACCTCTATCCGGGCAAGCAAACCTGGCAGGAAGGGGCGCCGCTCCAGTACGGGGTTTCCATCACCGATGGCTGCATCGGCTGGGAAGAGACGGAAGATCTGTTGTGGGAGATGGCAGCGACCGTAGAGGGGAGAGCGTTGGCCCTCAGCCATTGAGGGATGGGGATCCCGGAGTTTGTTAAAGAATCAAAAAGGAAATGGGGACAAGGGGCAGCCTGCTCCTAGGGTCGAGCCAAGGTTTCGTTGTTTCGCCAGGCCCTGCGGGATAGGGTCTCCAGGTCGAGCTGGGAGGTTGTGATGGAGCATGACTCTAGTCAATAATAAGCTCAACTATACTGAAAATAATGTATAATATGTTCAGTACGGAT
>NZ_JANSHW010000577.1:0-1028 GCF_047461815.1 Synechococcus sp. R6-10 | reverse complement strand
GCCCATTTCTGGAAACTCGCCCCATCCTAAGTTGGAGTTGGTGTACAAAAAGCAACTCTGGGCACGGGCTATGGAAGCGCGGCATTGGCTGGCCCTGATGGGATCCCTGGTGGTCAGTGCCTTCTGGGGATGGGTGGAGTCTGTCTGGGGGGTGACAGTGCGAGTGCAATTGGCCGATACCACTGCCCCTCTGGTGGTGGGAGTTTCTCTCCCTGCCCAACTGATCAACGGTCGGGGAGAGGTGCTGGCAGATCTGCCCCCTATGCAGGGGTTTTTGGCTCAGCCCGGCCCTCGAGGGGTGCGTCTGCATGGGGTGGTTGACCCGGTGCTGTTCATCGAACCTCAGGAGGGTGGCCTGGTGGCAGTGAATGGCCGCTGGTACTCCGGCAAGGTGCTCTTGACTGGCTACAACATGGTGATGGCCATCAACTACGTGGATCTAGAAGACTATGTGGCCAGTGTGGTGGATGCAGAAATGGGATCCCGGTTCTTCCCAGAAGCCCTGAAGGCGCAAGCGGTGGCAGCCCGCAGCTACGTTCTTTACCATCGCAATTCCCGCGGTTGGTTTGATGTGTTTAGCGATACTCGCTCCCAGGTGTACCGAGGGCTTTCCCAGCGGTCGGCAGCCGCCCTGGAAGCAACACAAGCCACCCGTGGTGTGGTCATGGTGTATGGGGGTCAGTTTGTCAATGCCATGTACAGCGCCAGCAGCGGCGGCCAAACCGTCGGGGTGAGTGGGATCCCTTATTTGATGAGCTTACCGGATGTCAGCCCCTATCCCAAGTTTGGGCATGGCATTGGCATGAGCCAGTGGGGCGCCCAAGAACTGGCCCGCCGAGGCTGGACTTACCGCCAAATTTTGGCCTACTACTACCGAGGGGTCAGCTTTGCTCGTTTGCCAGAGTGAGACCTTCAGTGCCCTGATTTGCTCTGTCTGATACATTTACGCTGAACATTGCTGAACATCACTGTTCAACTATGCAGCGATAGCATTCTGTTTGTTTCCAAACAGAATGGCGGTATCCCGC
>NZ_JANSHW010000576.1:0-756 GCF_047461815.1 Synechococcus sp. R6-10 | reverse complement strand
CATCCGCAGCAGGCGAATGAACAGGTCCGCGCCCAGCCCGACAACGCCGAACACCGGCGACTCCGCTCCGCCCGCGCGATTGAGCAGCAAGCCCCCGACAATCCCTATCAGGATGCCCGCCACAACCCACCGTAGGGACACAAACTCCCTGTCGCGTTCCATCGGCGAAGAGATTCGCGGTTGGGGAGGGGATTCCTGTATTGACTTGCTCAGGTACAATTTCCTCGATGACGCAACTTGGCACGGCTCGTCTACAAAAGCGGGCGCAGCGTGCGTGGCAGACGCTGTCCCGACGCAAGTTCACGCGCGAGGACTACTACCGCCTCGCTGAGGTCGGCATTCTACGCGAGGACGAACGCGTGGAACTCATCGAGGGAGAGATTCTGCAGATGGCGCCCATCGGTCCTGAGCATGTTACGGCGACACACAGCCTCTACGACTGCTTGCGCCGTGTGTTCGGCAAGGGGTATGTGGTGCGGATGCAGTCGCCGTTGTCGCTGGGCGATAGCGAGCCGCAGCCCGATCTTGCCGTTGTCGCGGGCAGCCCCAGCGACTTCCAACACGCCCATCCCACACATGCCGTGTTGGTTATAGAGGTCGCCCAGAGCAGCCTGCCCTACGACCGCGAGGTCAAGTCCAGCCTCTACGCCCGCGCAGGCATCCCCGACTACTGGGTGCTGGACATCGAGAACCGCCGCTTAGAGGTCTACCGCGACCCAGCCGAGTCGCTCGACGCGCCGTTTGGATACGCCTACC
>NZ_JANSHW010000575.1:0-2557 GCF_047461815.1 Synechococcus sp. R6-10 | reverse complement strand
AAGGGCGTCGGCTACGGTCGGCGCTATCCTTCCCTGCCCTGAAGGACGGGGCTTGCCGCGCCTTTTGGTCAAGTTTCTGAAGCCTACACCAGCAAGACCTATAGTTGGAGTGCCGAGAAGGCTCAGAGGGCATTCGTATGCACCGAGACCTGAATGGCGCATGGGGGATTTTCCTGCATGCTTAGGTAGAACTGCCCTGTTCCGGCAATCTGCATTGGTGAAAGATGCTAGCTTTTTTAGCATCCAGTAGCCCAAAAAGTGCGGACTATGGTCAAGCGTGTGCGGTTGGATCCCATTGCCCAAGTGTCTGAAATCGCCACCAACAGCAATTTGCTCTCGGTACTGTTGCAGGAAGAGCTGAATGTGTTGAAAGAGTGCGGCGGGCGCGGCCTCTGTGCCACCTGCCATGTGTACGTTAAGGAAGGGATGGAGTCTTTGTCTCCGGTGAGCAAGCGGGAGCAGCGCACCCTGGAGGCGATCACCACCTGCAAGCCCAACTCCCGCCTGGCCTGCCAAGCGCGCGTGCTGGGGGAAGGGGTGGTGGTGGAATTGCCTGCCGGGATGTACATCCATGCTTTTCAGGATATCGAGGCGTTGATCGGTCGGCGGGCCGAACAGCCGCTTTTGCACCCTGTAACCGGCGCCATTTTGGTGCAGGAGGGTAAACTGATCACCCGCTCGGTGCTGGAATCGGTGAAAGGGCTGGATCTGGATATCCAAGAAGCACTGGCTCGGAGCAGCCAGGAGTTTTGAGATTTTGATCCCATCTTTTGAGCCAGTTTGGGCCCCTTTTTGAGGCCACTTGGCCACCCCGTATATAAACAAAGCATTCTCAGGTGAGTATTCCTATGCCCCCTGTGTTTCTTGGGATCGATCTGGGCACTTCTGGGATGCGGGTGGTGGCCCTCTCAGAGCAGGGGGAGGTGGTGGCCAAAAGCGAGCGCCAGTGGGATCCCCCAGAGACCAATCCGGGCCGCTGGTTGCGAACCCTGAAAGCCCTTTTGGGACAACTGACCGCGCAACTGGGGGAGCAGTATTCCATTGCAGCTCTGAGTGCTTGCAGCACTTCCGGCACCATTCTGCCGGTGGATGGTCGAGGCATGCCGTTGGAACAGGCGTGGCTGTATTCTGACCCACGGGGCCAGGCTCAGGCCAAGCAATTGGGGATCCCTGCCAGTTGGGGTCTCAGCCGTTGGCTGTGGTGGGCGGAAGCCTATCCTGATCAGTATCGAGACAGCTACTTGGCCCATCCGGCGGACTTTTTGCTGAGCCAACTGGGGGGGCGCAGGCAGGTGACCGATCACACCCATGCCCTCAAGAGCGGTTTCGACCTGGAGGCCTACACCTGGCCTCAGGAGTGGTTGGCGCGGCAGGGCCTAAACCCCAAGCATTTCCCCGAGGTGGTGCCGCCGGGAACAGTTTTAGGAACGGTGCGAGCAGACTGGGGGTTGGGGCCGGAAGTGCTGATCGCGGCAGGGATCACCGATGGCTGTGCCGGGCAACTGGCGGCAGGGGCTATTCGCTTGGGGCAGGTTTCCACCAGCTTGGGCACAACCCTCATTTTCAAGGCCAACAGTCCGGATCCCATACAAACCCCAAGCATCTATTCCCATTTGCACCCGGACAGTGCTCCGCACCGCTGTCGCGAACGAATGGTTTGGTGGCCGGGAGCCGCCTCTTTTTGTGGAGGCGGAGTTTTGCCTCATTACTTCCCCGACGGCAACCTGCAAATGCTGGATCAGCAAGCTCAGGCTTATCTGCCCACCGGGCTGGTCAGCTATCCCCTTTGTCAGCCGGGAGAGCGTTTTCCCATTGTCGATCCCCAGTTTGCCGGGTTCTTGCCGGAGGCAGAAGAGGGATCCCCCCGTTTTTACGCTGCTTTGTTGGAGGGGGTAGCGATGGTGGAGCGGCTGGGGCTGGAAACGTTGGCCGCTCAAGGGATCCCAGTGCCAGAGCAGAGCCCGATTTTCACCACCGGTGGAGGCAGCAAAAGCCCTCTCTGGTTGCGCCTACGCGCCAGCATCCTTGCTCGTCCCTTGGCTGTGGTGAAACACCCGGAGCCGGCTGTGGGGGCAGCCATCTTGGCCGCTTCTGCCTATTGGTGCTGCTCTGTCCAACAGGCTGCCGATCGATTGGTACAGGTAGAACGCTATGTTCAACCGGATCCAGAGTGGGTGAAGTCTTACGCAGAGATCTACTCGGTCTTTCACAGCCGCCTGAGCAACCTGCTTTGACATGTTCCCTGCTTTACTGGCTTGCTTCCCCGTAGCGGTAGGGTGAGGATTCTTGTTACTGGTTCCACAACAGCCCTTGCCGCAAAGGATCCCGTCCTGCTTTCGCCAGTAGGTTTCCCCTCTAAAACAGCGATGATGGTTTCCCAGTTGTTCAGGCTACAGACTTATGACTATGTAAGTATTAAGCGGTCACGGGATACAGCTGCCTACCTACGTTTTTTGAGCTTCGTGAATGCTCAGCCGTGGAAACGAGATTCTTTTTAAACGGAAATGAAATATTTTCGTTGCATTGCTTCCTAACTTTCCTTCTCTCCTAACTAAAG
>NZ_JANSHW010000574.1:0-1953 GCF_047461815.1 Synechococcus sp. R6-10 | reverse complement strand
CCCGAGCAACTCCGAGCCGGAGACAATTTCGATGTGGTGTTGCGCTTGCCCCCCACGACCAACCCTGCTGCAGGCCATCAAGCCCCTTTTTGGATCAAGTTTTGGGTCAAGCACGGGCGCACTCGCTCTTTGGTGGATGGCCCCCGCTGGTTGCTGGACTTCTCCCGCGACGATCAGGGGCAGTGGCAAGCTTTAACCCGCATGACCATTCCCCCAGGCGTCCCCGAGCTGATCTTTGAAGCTTGGGCCGTCAGCCCGGATCGCCAGCAGCAGAGCGACCGAGTTACAGAGCACCGCTCTATCTTGCCTTAGGGATCCCTCGCTCTTGAGTCCTGTTTAGTCTTGGACGGAGCGCACCATCAGCACTGGGCAGCCGATGTGCACCCGCACATAGTCGGAGATGGAACGCCCCAGCAGCCGATCCAGGTCGGGGATGCTGCGGGCAATGCTGGGCCGGCGATCCGGGGATCCCATCACCAGCAGATCGGCCTTGCTTTCTTCAGCCAGGCGGACAATCTCCGTAGCCGGATCCCCGACAGCCGTCAACACCTGGTGGCCGATTTGCCGGTTTTTGAGGATGTCGATTGCCCGATCTAGGGCCTCATCTCTACCTGGGTTGTCGGCATCCAACTGCACAGAGGCCAGGAAGATCTGGGCCCCTTGAATGCCGGAGATCAAGTCAAGGGCAGTGGCAAAGGCGGCCTGGGCAGCGGGGGAGTTGTTGAGGGCCACCATGACATGGCTGGGGTATTTGACGTAGGCGTCGTCTTTGACTAGCAGCATTGGGCAGGAGGCGAGCTGGAACACATATTGGCTCACCGAGTTCTGCAAAATGGCCATGATGCGGTTGCGCCCCCGGGATCCCATCACAATCAGCGGATTGGGCAGGGACTCGGCCACCTGCAGCACCACCACCTTGGGATCCCCTTCCACCAGTTGCGTGCTGATCTTTAGCCCTGGGCGGGGGGGGAAAGTCTGCAGGGTTTGGGCCAGCAGTTCCTGCCCCTTTTGCCAGGCAGCCCGCATCTCCTCGGCAGAGGTCTGGGAAGGCACCGCATGCAGCAATGTCACGTGGCACTGGGCAAAGGCCGGCAGAGACAGAAGGGTATGCACCATTTGCTCAGTGGGGCCGCTGCCATCGATGGCGGCAATGAGGTTCTCAAATCGAGACATGGGATCCGTTCTCCGGGCCGTAGTTTGCCAAGACTCATCCTAGATCTGCCCCTGCGGATCCCTGTTACCGTAGGGGATGTCCTGCAACATTTTGTTGGGTTTTAGTAACTTAGCCACACATAGCCGGTAAAGCCGCCGCCGGCATTGGTGTTGCGACCGGCCAGGAACTGAAACCCCCCCAAGCCCAGCGTTAACCCTCCCTCCAGCCGCCAGTTGAGCTGGCCCGAAAGCTTGAGGTTGTCGTAGTCGGGATCCTGAACCGCCAAATCTCCGAACAGCAAAGGTGCACCGTTGCCCAAGGTAAAATCTCCATCCAAAGCCAGGATGGCCTGCAGCTCAGGAGTCAAATCGGCCCCAAGGGTTAAGTTGGCCTTGAGGCGATCGCCGGGATAGCCCAGGTAGTCCCGGAACGTGAGGCAGGAGTCGAAAAAGGCAGGCAGGGATCCCAACTGGGTATTGGCTGCCGCCCCAACTTTGAGATCATAGCCGAAGACGCCGTACCCCAAGGGCAGGGGAATGTCTTGGGTGGCATATCCGGGCGGGATCAAGGCCGTTAGCTGAGCCGAGAAGAAGGGATCCCCGTTCCCCCAAGTATGGCGCAGGCCCAGTTCCAGATCCCGCAGGCCCTGGTTGCGCTGGGTAACGGTGTCAGCCCCGCTGGCAAAGCGATTTTCGATGAAAACGTAGCTGGTGTTGAGGTTGAGAGTGAGCTGATCGCTAAGGCCAGTCTCGGCGAAAAGGTTGAGGCGGGTTTCTCCGTACTCCGAAAGGGCCGGCTGC
>NZ_JANSHW010000573.1:0-813 GCF_047461815.1 Synechococcus sp. R6-10 | reverse complement strand
TCGGGGGGGAGCAATATTGGCCTAAAATGAACCCTAGAACTGAGATATAAGTCCCATCTTTTTCAGGCAGCTTCGGGCAAATATCGCGCATTCTAATCAAAAAGTCAACAGCATAGGAAGCGCAGGCGACGTCAAGGCTGACCTTGTGGCAACTGCACTTAGGATTTGACTTAGAGCGTTCATTGGGAGGGATCCATGCCGCATACAATTGTCACCGATATCTGTGAAGGTGTGGCCGACTGTGTAGAGGCTTGCCCTGTTGCCTGCATCCACCCCGGCGATACCAAAAATGCCAAAGGCACCGACTACTTTTGGATTGAGTTTTCCACCTGCATCGACTGTGGCATCTGTTTACAGGTTTGCCCCGTAGAAGGCGCTATTCTGCCGGAGGAAAAGCCGCATCTGCAGCGAGTGCCCCGCTAATTCCAGGGAAGCATCCCTGGCCACACCCCAAGATCCAATGGGAATTATGATCATTTCAACTCCAACTAGGACACTGCACCCACACCTAAAGCCCTGGTCGCATCGTCGCGTCAGCGTTGCGGAGCAACAATACGCAGAACCAGAAGGCTTTTCTTGGTAGCCCAGGCGTCTCACCCTAACCTGAAACAACTATAAGCTTTAGCCCAAGGAAGCCAAAGCAACGACGCTGCTGGTCAGCCAGCTCAGGGACAGGATCCCCCCTAGGAAAGCCAATGGGATCAGGCCCAGCAGCCGCCACCACTCCAAATCCAGCGCTACAGCTACCGCCCGCACCTGCCAAACCACAAACCACAGCAGAGCTGACAAGCCCAGCAGGGATCCCACCCCCCC
>NZ_JANSHW010000572.1:0-756 GCF_047461815.1 Synechococcus sp. R6-10 | reverse complement strand
CTTGGCTACCCGTGAAGTGTCGCTGGGGGATTTTGTCCTGACGGGGGGGGAAATTCCGGCGCTGGCCCTGATCAACGGCGTGGTGAGGCTCTTGCCGGGCACCGTAGGCAAGGTAGACTCGTTAAAGAGCGAAAGCTTCCAGGCGGGGCTGTTGGACTATCCTCAATACACCCGCCCGGCAGAGTTTCAGGGGCACAAGGTGCCGCCGGTGCTCCTCTCAGGCGACCATCAAGCCATTGCCCGTTGGCGTCTGCAGCAGCAGTTGGTTCGAACCTGGCAAAGGCGGCCAGACCTGTTGGCCAAGCGCCCCTTGACCGCCGAAGAGCAGCAGTTGTTGGTAGAGGGGCTGGCGGAGCAGCACCCTCGTGTAAACGAAGCGGAGAAATAAATCATGCTCGGCAAGCTTCTCAACCGTCTCCTGAATCCATCGCCCGTCTGCTGGCGTGGGATCCCCTCGCCCCCAGTGCTGCTTCTGGTGGGAATGGCCTTGAGCTCGGTTCTGAGCGGTTCTGGGGTGGCCCTGGCCCAAAGCGGAAGTGTCAACGATGCCATTCGCCGCGACAGCAATCCCCCTCTGTTGGATGGCACCAGCATCAACGTCAACGATCTCTTCCGGGCTGCCGACTTCCTCTCCCGCCAGAATGCTGCTTCCCGCTGGGACGGCAAGGCCAGCGTTGATGCTGCTGTGGAGCAATTTAACCAATCCCGCCGCCGCTCCCTCCCGCTTTCTCCCGGTTCCTTGGCACCTGAGCCCAC
>NZ_JANSHW010000571.1:0-719 GCF_047461815.1 Synechococcus sp. R6-10 | reverse complement strand
ACTTTTGCCAAACCGCCTAAAGCTCAGTAAATTCAGCAAAGTTCAGGGTTTTGGGGGTTAGAGGCATGCTCTGCAGGAGGGTTAGCGCAGGTTGAGTTGGGGCTGCAAATTAAAGGAGTGCCCCGGCACCATCACGTAGACGTCGGGGATGTTGGTGGGCTCCAGGCTTTGCAGGGCTAACCCTTCGATGTTGGAGCGCAGGGCGTTGTTGATGGTGGCTTCCAGTTGGGACAAAACCTGCGCCTCGTTGCCCTGAGCGGCCAAGCCAGGAAACTGGCTGTACACGGCGCGCGCCAAGCTGCTGGCCAAGGGGAGCTGGATCAGGGTGAGGTTGGATCCCCCCAGCTGGGGGCCCAAGGTGTTGGCCCGGCCGCGGATGCCCAAAGCTTGGAGGGCATTGGCCGTTTGGCTGACGGGGATGGTGCAAGTATCCATCTTGTAAACGGGCACTGAGGCCATGGTCAGAGCAGAAACGCTGGTCAGTTGCACCACAGTAAAGGAGGCAGTGCCGTTGTAGGCAAAGCAAAAATCGCGAAAGGCTGCGGGCACATTGGCAGCGCGGATGGGGCGCTCATCGTCAAAGCCGCCCGACTCGGCGAAGATGTTGCGGATAGCGAATCCCCCGAAGAAGGCCAGCAGGGCCACCACCAGCAGGATCGTCAGATCGGAGGAGGAGACCCCCCCGCTGGAGCTGCCGCCTCGCCCACCACCGCCATATC
>NZ_JANSHW010000570.1:0-3161 GCF_047461815.1 Synechococcus sp. R6-10 | reverse complement strand
CCCCCGTCGCGGGCCGGATCAGGTGGAATATCGCGATATCTTGATTTTGCTGAGCACCGTATCCCCCTCTGCCACGGCAGAAGACCTCTCTGCGGCCAAGCTCGCTCCCCCAACTTCCCCCTGAGGATGCCTGTCTACACCCAGTCAATTCCGATTGCGGCCAGCGTGGCCCAGGTGGATCGCTGCCTCACCGACCTGGAGTTGATGAAGCGCTGGCTCAACCCGCTGTTGGGCTGTGAGGCGGTGGGATCCCCTCTGGCGGAATTGGGCAGCCGCTACCGCTTTTTCCTTCGCTTGCCGTTTGTATCCCCCAGCTTGGATTGCGTGATTACAGAGCGGGCAGAAGGCTTGGTGCAGTGGCAGTTTGAGGGGTTTTTTGAAGGAACCGACCGCTGGGAGTGCCATCCCCAGCCGGAGGGTACCCTCCTGGTCAATTGCTTCGACTTCCGCATCCCCAATCCCTGGGTGGCGGCAGGGTTTTACCTGTTGGCAGCAGGGCCGACCCAGCAGGATATGCGGGCCCAGCTCCGACGGCTGAAGGCAGTGGCCGAGGCTTTGGGTTAGGCTGGTGGCAAGTAGTAAAGAAACGTAAAAAACTGCAATGACCAGCAACAGCGGACTGTTTAACCGTCGCTTTGCCGACAACTTCATCCCCCAACCAGCCAACACTTCTCTGGAAATCGGCCAGATTGCCCCCGATTTTGAGCTGCCGCGCGTGCAAGGGGATCCCGTGCGGCTATCGGACTACCGCGGCCAAAAGCCGGTGGTTCTGGCTTTTACTCGTATCTTCACCGAAAAGCTTTTTTGCCCCTTTTGCTACCCCCACATCCAAGAGCTGAAAGCCCGCTACAGGGAGATCCAAGCTCTGGGGGCGGAGCTGCTGATGGTCACCAGCACTGATCCGGTTCAAAGCCAGCAGATTCAAGCAGACCTGCAGCTGCCTTACCCGCTGCTGGTGGATCCCGAGTGCAAAACCTTCCGCCTCTATGGGGTTGGCCAAGCTTTGGGAGCGCCTCTGCCGGCCCAGTTCGTTGTGGATCGGGAGGGCAAACTGCGCTTCAAGCATGTTTTCTCCTTTGCCCAGCCCAATGCCGATACCGATGAGGTGCTGCGGGTGTTGCGGGAGGGGCTGCAAACCGGCTGGGATGGAACCCGTAGGGTGGCCCCTATCCCCTTTTTCTAGGGATCGGGCTTCTCTGCCATTGGACTTCCAGGGAGAGAGACTGCGATGTTTGCCCGTCTGGCCCAGAGTGGGGCGCGTCAGGCCGAGATCCTGGAGGTGGTTTTGCGCCACGGTTGGGACTACATGCGCCGCTTGCTCTCTTTTGGCAAGGCTGGGGAACCCCAACTGCCCCCCCCAATGGTGCTGCGCAACATTTTGGTGGATCTGGGGCCGGTCTATGTCAAGCTAGGCCAGCTGCTGAGCACCCGTCCGGACCTGTTGCCGCGAGAGTACATCGAGGCCCTCAGCACTCTGCAGGCCGACGTACCTCCTGTTCCCTGGAATACGGTGGAGATCCTGCTGCGGCAGCAGTTGCGGCAGCCGTTGGAGCAGGTGTTCAGCAGCCTGGACACAGAGTCGGTTGCGGCGGGATCCATTGCCCAGGTCCATCGGGCTTGTCTGGTCAGCGGCGAGTGGGTGGCCCTCAAGATCCAGCGGCCCGGGCTGGAGGCGGTGGTGGAGCGGGATACGCGGCTAATCCGGGGCATTGCCGAGCTGGTGGCGCAAACGGAGTTCGGCAGGTTGGCAGATGTGGTGGCCTTGGCGGATGAGTTCTGCCGGGCCATTCAAGCAGAGCTGGACTTTACCCAAGAGGCCCGCCACACCGAGCAGCTCCGCCAACAGTTGCAAAGGGGGCGTTGGTTTGATCCGGCCCAACTGGTGGTGCCGCGCATCCATTGGCCTCTCACTACGCCAAAGGTGTTGACGCTGGAGTGGATCGAGGGCCGGCCCCTGTTGGAGGCGGATCGCAGCGACGCGGACCCGGAAAACATCGCCCGCCTCTTGACCCGCGCTTTTTTCCAGCAGATCTGCATTGATGGCTATTTCCACGCCGATCCCCACCCCGGCAACCTCTTTTACTTGGGATCCGGTCGCGTGGCCCTGCTGGATTGCGGCATGATTGGGCGGCTGGATCCGCGTACGCAGCAGATTCTGCTGGAGCTGATGCTGGCCATTGTCAGCCTCGATGCCCAGCGCTGTGCCGAATTGACCCTGGAGTTGGCCCTGCCGGAAAGATCCACGGCCCGCTTGCGGGATCAGACTGTTAGCTTGGCCCAGCTCCAAAGCGACTACGAGCGCCTTCTGCGGCAGTACTACGCCCTGAGCATTGCGGAGCTCAACTTCAGCCAGCTCTTTTCTGAGATCCTGCAGGCGGCCCGGCGCAACCAGATCCGCATTCCCGGCAATTTGGGCCTCTGTGCCAAGGCGCTGGCCAATTTGGAAGGGATCGCCCGCCAGCTCACCCCCGACTACAACCTGCCGGAGCAGCTTCGCCCCCTGATGGCGGATGTGTTTCGGGCGCAATTGCTGGGGGAGGCCCCTCTGCCTTCGCTGCTGCGCACGGCTTTGGATTTGAAAAATCTCTCTCTGCAATCGCCGCGCCAGATGGAGCTGCTGCTCAGCCGCATCACCTCGGAAACCCAGCGCTGGAACTTGACCATCCAAGAGCTGGACGGGATCCGCAGCAGCCTGGATCAGTCGGCCAACCGCCTTTCCTACAGCATTGTGGTCGGCTCTCTAATCGTCGGAGCTGCCATCATCTCGGCTCAGACGCAGCGCTTCCAGGTCTTTGGGCTGAGCGAACTCCTCTTCGGGGCAGCCAGCCTGTTGGGGCTGTGGCTCGTCATCAGCATCCTGCGCTCCGGTCGCCTGCGCGGCTAGATTGGCTGAGGTTGGCTCATCAGTGGACTCAGGGCCCTACTGCCCTTGTCTGGATCTCGATGTTTCCAAAAGAACACCAAAACGGTATCAACGCCTCCGCGAGCGATCCGCCAAAAGCCGCAAAGGCCGATTCTTTCGTTCGATCCCTCGACGCCTTGCGCCACAAGGCTTTCCGGCCCCAAAACCCCCTCGCCAAAACTCTTTTTGCCGACTTTTTTCCGGATCCCTCGCAAATGGGTCTTGCATTCCTTGCCCTGCTTGGGTTTAATAGGGGTGG
>NZ_JANSHW010000569.1:0-2067 GCF_047461815.1 Synechococcus sp. R6-10 | reverse complement strand
TTCGGTTTTGTCTCAGCATGTGTTGGCCTTGGGGGGGTGGCAGCATCATCTGGCTATTTTGGATGTGGAAGAGTTTCCCATTCGGGGGTTCTGGCATTTGGTCTATTTGCGCTCTAAACGTCTTTCGGTGGTGGCCAAAGCTTTTGCCGACTTTCTTCTTTCCCAGGTTTCTCAAATGGAGCTGGACTTTGTGGCTAAAGAGCAGCACAAATCCAATTCAAATCCCAATCCAAATCCGCTTTCCGGCAAAGAGGCTGAAGCACAGCCGAGAGCTCTTGTCGCAACCCCCGGATCCCCTCAAAGTCGTGAGTGAACAATACTCGCAAAAACCCCAGGTAAGCCCGCGCCCACTCGTCTTCCGGATCCAGCTCGACGATCTGTTGAAAATGCAACTGAGCTGCTTCTGGTTGTAACAGCACCGCCAACATCAAGCCCAGTTGGTAGTGGCTCTGGATTTGCTGGCTCGGTTGGCCTTGGGCAGCAGCCTGTTGCCGTTCCCCCTCCAGCAGTTGCCGTACCAGGATGCGATCTGGATCCGTCAAAAAAGTCGGGTATTGCAGGGTTGTCCAGGCATTGAGATAAAGGGAGAGGGCCTGCAGATCCCCAGCGGCAGCAGCTCTGGCCGCCTCGCGGAGAGGAAACAAGGGATCCGTTACAAGGGGGGATCCCTCCTTCGGGAAGCTCGACAGGGATCCTCTCCAGGATTGGTGTAGGGAATGGCGGATCCCTTTGGGCGACTGCCATTCCAGGTGGAGAAGGCCACCTCTTGGGAAGTCGGTTGTGGGCAGCGTCAAGATCTCTTCCACCAGCCAGCCGCCTGTTGAGTTGAGCTGCAGGCGATTCTGCCCCAACACCCAGGCCCGCTTCTCCAAAACCCGTCCTTGCCCGTCTTCCAGCCGCGCCCAAACCAGCGTCTGGGCCAAGTTCTGAGCTGGGCCTTGCCAGCGCAACTTCCAGGCCGGGATCCCCAGCTCCGACAGCGTCTCAACCTCCACCAGCTCCACCTCCCCAGCTTCAAGAGGCCACTCCTGTACCGTCACCTTTGAAAAGCGAGGGAAGTAAGTGTGCAGCCGACCCACCGTAGGCAACTCCACCGCCGGATCTTGTCGCCAGTCTGGGCTGCTGCGCAGGTGCTGCCGGATCTGCTCCTTAGTCGGGCCATAAGGGCCAATAATTCCCTGTTCCCCTTCGGCATCCACAAACCCATCCAGCAAGGAGAGCTCCAACTCCGGCCAGGGGGTTTGCCCAGCAGCGCGGAATGTAACCGGCCAGCGCTGAAGAGCCGCCAAGTAGGTGAGGGTTTCGGAAGAGATCAGCTCTGTGTTGGGGAGAACCCCCAGCGTGGTGGTCAAGCCTGGCTGGATCAAGGATTGGATCCACTGCGTCAGCTCCTGTGTGGGGTGCTGCCCCTGCCAATGCATTTGGATCCCCGTCCACAGAGGAGCCACCCCTGGGGTGAGGGGCCGACCCAAATTGGCCAAGGCCAAGCAGCCCAGAACTAGCCCTGCACAGACTCCCCTTTGCAAAGCCCACGCACCCCAGCGTTCCTCCAACCACCGGCAAGCCTTTTGGATCCCGCCTGCTGATAACACCGCCAAGAGGGGCAGCAAAGGTAGGGTGAAGCGCACATCTTTGATGTCCACCAGGGTGTAGAGAAGGTAGCCCGAACCGTAGGTGGCCCACAAAACTGCCTCTCGCCTGTCCAGGGATCCCCACCCGCTCAGCAGCGGCAGCCCACACAGAAAAGGGCTCATCTGCAGGGGCAAAAGGCGCAAGTAGGCAGTCCACCAGCACAGGGATCCCGCTGGGCAAGTGATGTAGTAGTGGGCAGTCTCGGCGTAAGCCCAGCCATTGCTGAGCACAAACAGCCAATTGGCCCCATACCAGGGCCAGCACAAAAGCAGCATCACACCCATCCCCAAGGCCAAGTGGGCCAGCCGCGCCGGCCAAGGGATCCCTTTCCACCACCCCACCGCTTTCCCAGAGCGCCAGAGGGCCTGACCTGCAACTCCCACCAAAGGCAGCAGCAAAAACAGCACCCCTGTCCACTTGGTGAGCAGCACCGCC
>NZ_JANSHW010000568.1:0-1351 GCF_047461815.1 Synechococcus sp. R6-10 | reverse complement strand
AACCAGCCTAGAGGTTCGTGGTTGGCTTGCCAACTGCAGGGCTGCCGAAAGCCCGCCCTGTACTGCGAAGCAGTCAGGGTCGGGTAGTTTACAATATGGTGATTAATTGTTAAAGCGTTAAAGCCGGGCAGAATGAGCACTTAGTACCGATGCTCCCCTACCCAGAGGCCGACCAATGCTGCCTTGCCCCAGGGATCCACTTTCACTTCTGCCCGCGTGGCTTCAGGGTAACGCCGAATATCTTCTTCCAAGGCATCTCCAGCTGCTTCGGGAATAAAAAATTCTTCGGTTCCCAACTTGAGCTGCCACCCGTCAAACCAGCCTCGCAGCACTTTCTCTTCAGGCTGCAAATCTTTGGGCATCTCCCGGCTGACACCGATTGCTTGCCAAGGTTGAGTGGGATCCCCTTCGGGGGGAGCTAAGCGCAGATAAAGGATCCCTAGCGTCTCCAAATCAGGTAACCAACCCGGCAGTTGCTCTAGGGTGGAGCGTCGAGCGACGACGTAGCCCAAGGTCACGTACCGGCCCCGCAAAAGGTCATAGGGATCCACAGGGGCCGTTTGCAGGTAGATCGTGGTTCCGACAGCAAGAGTCAGCGCTTGCCGAGCCGGTATCAGCAGAACGATACCCAGCTGCAGCAGTAGGGGTAGCCAAAACCGCCATTTGGGCAGGGATCCCTTCTGAGAAAGATTCGACGGGCTAGCCATAGCAGCCAGAGAGAGTGACCTCTCTCTTATGGCACAGGTTTGCCAATCCCGGACAGAAGCGGGTAGAAGTGCCCCACTGGCCCCTGCCCTGACCCGATGGCCAAAGGATGTCGCAGCGCTTCTGTTACATAGGCTTTGGCCGCCACTGTGGCCGCAAAGGGATCCTTACCCCAGGCCATCTGTGCCGCAATGGCCGCCGAGAGGGTACAGCCGGTGCCGTGGGTGTGGCGGGTGGGGATCCGCTCTGTTTTCAGCACTTCCAGTCGCTCGCCATCGAACCACACATCCACCCCCTGCAGTTCCCCCGGCATACCCCCACCTTTGACCAACACCGCTCCACAGCCCAGGGTGCGAATCTGCTGAGCCGCCGTTTGCATATCCGCCAGGGACTGCAGCTGCAGCCCCGTTAAAATTTGCGCCTCATAGCGATTGGGGGTCAGCACCTGGGCCAAGGGGATTAGCCGCTCGCGGATGGCCTGAATGGCTTCATCTGCCAGCAACTTTGCTCCCGTGCGGGACACCATCACCGGATCCACCACCAGAGGCCGCAACGCCCAGCGCTCCACCTGACGGGCTACCTCCAGCACGATCTCGGCATTCAGCAACATGCCCGTCTTGATCCCTTGCACCCCAATGTCCTGCAC
>NZ_JANSHW010000567.1:0-10062 GCF_047461815.1 Synechococcus sp. R6-10 | reverse complement strand
AGCCCTCAGTAGGGCCGCCGCTGCACAAAAGCCGGCAACTCAATCCGGCTACGACCGCCCGTTTCCGTCCCTGCCTGTGAAGCGGCCAAAGCGGAGCGTTTCAGGAGCTTTTCCGCCCGTTCGCGCCAGCGGTGTGGAGCACTTTCTTCCCGCTCTTCCAAAGTGAGCGGCGGGATCCCTGTGGTGGGTGTTCTCCAAGTGGTGGGTCGGCTGTTGGGTGCCGCCGGGGAAGGAGCAGACTCGTCAGCCGCTGCAGGAATCCGTTCCTGGTCGCGCCAGCGGTGCGGAGCACTAGCCGGATGATTCGACCTGGGCTCGACAGCCGCTGCTTGGGGGGAAAGCGAGGCTGACTGACGCAGTGTGGCCAGTTGCTCTTCCAGTTCTTGGTTGCGCTGCTGCAGCAGAGCTACTTCCTTTTCTTGGGTTTGCGCGTAGGCGTGGGCCTGCACGCACTCGGTTTTCAAAGCCATCACCTGCTGCTGCAACTTCTCGATCTGCTTTTGGCTGACCAGATGATGGGCCTCGGCCAGTTCTCGCCCCCGCCGGGCTTCTTCCAGGCTTTCTTGGGTGCTCTGCACCTGCTGCTGAACTTCCTGCCACTGGGCAAGGGTGGGACGCTGGGCCAACTCTTGGATAAGCTGATCCCGCTCGGCTCGCAAAGCACCAAGCTCGCGAGTCAAAGCCTGCACCTGCTCCTCCAAGACCAGGATTCGCTGCGCCTGCGAGGACTCTGTCTCCCTGAGGTGGGCGGCCTGGGCTGCTTCCGCTTCCAGTTTGGCAATTTGTTGAGCTTGCTCGGCCTGCTGTCGCTGACTCTGCTGCAGCTCTTCCAGCAAGGTGGCCCGCTCGGCCTTGGCAAAAGAGGCTTGTTGGCGCAGATGATCCAACTCCGCTTGCAAGTGTGCCCATTGCTCTGGGGTAGGGCGCTCTTCCAATTCGCGAATACGTTGCCGGGCAGTGTTCAGGTCAGCTTCCATGTGCGCCTTTTCGGTTTCCAGATGGGTCTTCAAACGTTGCCATTCGGCTTCGGCTTGGCGGTGGGCAGCCTCTAGCTCTGCCCGTAGGGTTTCCAGTTCTTGGGCAGAAGGTCGAGCGGCCAACTCTTGGACTTGCGCTTGCAGTTGCGCTTTTTCCTCTTCTAGCTCTTGTATGCGGAGCTGCAATTGGGCTTGCAAAAGCTGTACCTGCGGCAGCTTGACGGCGTATTCTCCCAACTGGTTGGCCTGCTGTTTCAGTTCCAGGAGCTCCTGCTGCAGTTGGTAAAATCGGGCCGGATCGACGCGCCGCTGCAATTCCGCCTTGAGGGTTTCAATTTCCGCCTGGCTAGTTTGCAACTGCTGCTGCAGAATGTGGTAGTGCTCCAGCGTTGGACGGCGCTCCATTTCCCACAGGAGATTCTGCAGTTCTTCGATGTGCTGTTGCTGAAGCTGAAAAGCCTCTAGGGTAGGGCGCTGGGCCAGCTGCGCTTTCTCTTCTTGACAGGCTTGCAGAGCGTGATCCCGTTCTTGAATCTGTGCCTGCGCTTCCAGCAGTTGACGTTCCAGGCGATGGGTACACTCAATCTGCTGCAGCGACAGCGCTTCCGATTCTGCCAGGGATCGCTCTAAGTTGCGCACACGCGCCCGCAAAGCTTTTAGCTCTTCTTCCCCTTCCATATCCAGGCTGCTCGACAGGTTATGGGCCTTACTGTAGCAGATGGTTTGGGCAAAAATCCAGCTTGCCACTATATGTGGCGTGAATTTTTAGTTTTTCTCGAAAAGGACGCTAAGCCTGTTATCCCCACCCTCTATACTGAGAAGGTGAGTTTTCAGATTGAACCCTGTGATGAAGCTGGGATCCAAATCCTGGGGATGGGCGCTGGGCCTGCTGGGCGTGGCCTTGGTCGGTTGTGGTGCCGATGCGCTGACGGCCAGTACTCCGCTGCCGCCTTTGATCACCAGCAGCGATATTCCTTCTGTGGTGAATCGGAACGGCTTTTTGGAGCTGGGGGTCTCGGTATCGGTGCCGGGGCGGATCCCGGCGGAGCTGGCGTTTCAGGTGTCGTGGTCAGGGATCGAGGTGCAGACGCTATCGGCAGCCCAGGTGAATTGTGTGTCTGGAGAGGTGTTCTGTACAACCCGCTTCCGCATTCGCCCTCCCCTAAGCTTGGTGCCCGGCTCCTACCTGCTCAGCTTGCGGGTCTTCGACCGGTTGGGCCAAAGTGCTGCGGTGACCGGGACGGTGCTGCTCAGGGATCCCTGAGGTCGCCCTATCCTTGCCCAGCCTTGAGAAAGCGGTGCGGTTCCCGTTCCCATAAGCATTGCGTAGTAGTAGGTAGCAGTATGAGGTGCCGTAGGCATAGCACCTCTGCCCAAGCTTTGAATGGGTAAGGGATCCCTTCAGCGGGGGGGAAATACTTTTTGGCGAACATCGTCGGCGAAAGCTTCCACCGCTTCTCGGATTGCCTGTCTCAAATTGGTATAGGCCTTGGCAAAAGGGGGAATCCGCTCGCTCAGCCCCAGCAGGTCGTGGGTGACCAAAATCTGACCATCGCAAGCCGGCCCGGCCCCAATGCCCAAGGTTGGGATCCCCACCTGGGCTGAGATTTGGGCAGCCAATTCCGCCGGCATGTGCTCCAGAACCAGGGCAAATGCCCCTGCTTGTTCCAGGCTGAGGGCCTCTTGTCGCAGACGCTCCGCCTCCGGAGTGGTTTTTCCCTGCTGGCGATAGCCTCCCAGTTGATGTTTGGCCTGCGGAGTGAGGCCGATATGACCCAAAACCGGGATCCCCCGCTGCACCAGAAAGGCCACCGTTTCCACCATGTCGGGGTAGCCCCCCTCCAGCTTGACCCCGTTGACTCCTGCCTCCTTCATCAACCGCCCTGCTGAGAGGAGAGCTTGTTCTTTGTGGACTTGATAAGTCAAGAAGGGCAAGTCGGCCACCAAAAAGGCCCGTTCTACCCCGCGGCGCACCGCCTGGGCGTGATGGAGCATCTGTTCCAGCGTCAGGGGCAGGGTGCTGGTATACCCCAAGTGGGTCATGGCCAAGCTGTCGCCCACCAGGATCAAGTCGATCCCAGCCTGATCCAAAATCTGAGCGGTGGCGTAGTCGGCAGCCGTGAGGGCCACCAAAGGTTGACCCGCCTGTTTGGCCTGGCGAAAGTGGTGAATGGATAGAGCAGCCATATCCCTATGATCTCATCTGGGCGTTCCCGCCAGCGGTGCGGAGCACTTTCCCATCAACCGCATCCCGTGGGGGAAGCAAGCTTGGCTTTGAGGCTGGGAAGAAGCAGGAGACTCGGTTTGCCCTTAAGATGGTAAAGCCCCACAGCTGACTGGAAGGGTGACAGAGTGGTTGATTGTGACGCTCTCGAAAAGCGTTGTGACTGCAAGGTCACCGTGGGTTCGAATCCCACCCCTTCCGTCTTCAGGCATACAGTTTTAGAACGCCTTGCCCAGCTAGGGCCTCTGGGATTTTTGGGGATCCCACCCAAGCCCTTCGCATCAGCGGTGCGGTTCCCCCATAACACTTTGGCATGGAGCCAAGGTCAAGGTTGGATGGGGTTCTTGGCCTTTCTTCTAGAGTCTTATGTTCACCGCTCCTGCTCTCTCTGCCCAACTGCATCCGCTCATTCAGGGCTTATCTGAGGCAATCCTGAACGTTTGGGGATCTACCCTCACCCTAGCCCCCTATCCTCTGCCTGAAGATCTGGGCTACGTGGAAGGCCGCCTAGAGGGTGAGAAATTGCAAATTGAAAACCGCTGCTACCAAGGGGATCCCTTTCGCAAGCTGCACCTGGAGCTGGCCCAGGCCGGGCAAAGCCTGGACATTCTCCATTGCGTTATGTTTCCGCAGCCGCAGTACCCGCTGCCGCTGTTCGGTTGCGACATTGTGGTCGGTCGCGGACAGGTGAGCGCCGCCATTGTCGATCTCTCGCCGGTGACCCCCAGCTTGCCCGATCTCTATATCCAAGAGCTGGAAGCGTTGGGATCCCATCTGGCCCCTTTCCAACACCGGCGCCGGTTGCCGGAGTGGGGCACGATTTTTTCTCCCTACTGTCTGTTCGTGCGTCCTGCCGACGAAGCAGAGGCCGAGCGCTTTTTACACTTTGCCTGCCGTTTCCTGGAAATTCACTGCCGGCTGGCGCAGCAGATCCCCCCACAGACGGATCCCGGCCAGATTTTGGCCCACTACCAGGGGCAGCAGCGCTATTGCAGCCAGCAACAGCAGAACGACCGCACCCGCCGCGTTTTGGAAAAAGCTTTTGGCCCCGCCTGGGCAGAGCGCTACATGAACACCGTCCTTTTTGACTTGCCTCCCAGTCCCGTGCAGATCTAGGCGGGATCCCCTTGCAGCCGCTGCTGGATGCTCAACGCCAATTTTTGCCCTAAGAACTCCGGCATGGTTGGAGTTGAATCCGGCCCTAGCAAGTAGAAAATAAAGCGCGTTTGCTTGCGGCGGAGCATCAAGTTGAGGTTAACAACGGTCAAATCCTCCTGCGCGAGGGCCGTCATCACCCGGTAAAACGCGCCCGGCTGGTTGTCCACATCCACCAGAAGTGTGGGCAAATGAAACACCGGGTCAAAATAAAAAGAAACCTGCACGTCTTTTAGTCCGGCCTTGAGATCAAACTCCAGCGCCAAGGTTTCGTGAACGCGAAACACACCCGCCAGGCATTCGTGAATGGCCCGTTCTAGGCTGAGCTTGGTTTGGGAAGAAAGGCTGTGGCCATCGCGGGAGACAATGGTGCGGATAAACACCAGGTGCGGTGAGTAGATCTGCCCATAGAGATGGATGCCGTGCACCGAGAGATTAAAAGCGGTGAACACCCCAAACAGATCGCTGAGCAGGGAAGGTCGATTACGGTAGGCCAGACAGACCACCGTCTTGCGACCTTCGTCCTGCATCTGTACCACCGCCTTGCGGGTCTGGTAGAGGGTGTAAGCCAAGCGCAGATTTTGGGCCTGTACCTCGCTGCTGACAAACTGGCTGTAAAAAGGCGGAAAGCTCTGGTTAAAACGCCGCATCAGAGCGGATCGCGTCAGCGGGACGGAGTTCTTGCGGGTGCTGACTTTGAGCGGCTGAAGATCTTCATGGGCAGCCCTTTCCCCTCTGGTAATCCCCCAAGGAGCTACCTTCGGCTGCTGCCCTGACTGCTCAATTGACATCGACCTCGCCACCTGCATTGCTCTTTCTTCATCCTTACATCGTTGCTCAGTACGCCCCAGCCAAACCCCATCTATCCGCAAAATCACTGAGGCTCGGAACGAATGTCAACGCTGCATCCAATTCTTGTTCAATGCTTTTGGACTTAATCTATCTCACAGGGCTGAGCTGGTCATCCAAAGAGCCGCTGAGGGTCACCCCCCAATTGGGGGGGCTCCCCCCCTTTTTTCGCTGCTGAACCGACGGCGTAAGCCTTCAAATCCTAGGATAGCCGGGATAGCTGGAGTAGGCTCTTAAAGCCTAAACTATGGATTGAGTAGAGTGCTGCAATTTTTGATATAAAGTACCGCATTGTGTGTAGCTGGCTTGGCGACTTGGAGCGCCATCTTGTTAGCCATCACTTTGGTTTTCCTTTAGGTTTGTGAAGGGATCCCTGTGAGCAGAACTGTTGCCAATCCCACTCCGTTTTCGCCCGCACAAGCGCTGGACCCCGCTGGTGCTTGGTGGGATCTCAGTCTCATCGCCTCCCCTGCCCAAGAAGACCTGATCTTTTGGCGGCTGGAGAATTTTGGCTGTCGGGGCATGACCAGCCAAGCCCACGGCGAAGATCAGGTCTGCATTCACGCCTATCTGCCTTGGCCTCACGTCAGCCTCTTGGATTTGGCAGCCCTCTCCCTGCGCCTGCAGCAAGATGCCCTCATTGCCGGTCAGCGGGTTCCCAAGCTGCGCTGGGAACGCATAGAGGCGGAAGATTGGAGCAGCAGTTGGAAGCAGCACTGGCAGCCCCAATGGGTCGGGGACAAGTTGCTCATTTGTCCGGCCTGGCTGGATCCGCCCCCTCACCCCGGTCGGCACCTGTTGCAGCTGGATCCCGGTATGGCCTTCGGCACGGGCACTCACCCCACCACTCAGCTCTGTCTGGAGTCGCTGGAGATGCGCCTGGAGGGCGGCGGGGGTGCCGAGGGAGTGACTGTGGCCGATGTGGGCTGTGGATCCGGGATTCTGTCGTTGGCGGCGGCCCTGCTGGGGGTGAAGCGGGTATTTGCGGTGGACATCGACCCCCTGGCGGTGCAAGCCACGATGCACAACCGCGATCTCAACGGCCTGACGGATCGCATTGTGGTCGCTCAGGGCAGCCTGGAGCATATTCCCGAAATGGTGGATGGGCTGGTGTGCAACATCCTGGCAGATGTGATCCTGGATATGATCCCGGAGTTTCGGCTGGTGGTGAAGGAGGGGGGATGGCTGATCCTCAGCGGCATCCTCATCGAGCAGGCCAAGTTGGTGGCGGAGATGCTGGAGGCCAACGAATGGGTGGTGGCAGCCCTCTGGCGACGGGGGGAATGGTGTTGTCTGAACGCACGCATGACCTGAGCGCTTTGCCCCGATTGGCGATTGACCCAGCGCAGCGGGATCCCAGCGGTGTTCTCCATTTAACTGGTCTGCAACAGCACTACTTGCAGCGGGTACGCCGCCTCAGGCCAGGGGATCTCTTTTTGGTTTTGGACGGCTCAGGCAAGCTGTGGGCGGCCCGTTGGCAAGCCCAGGGATCCCAAATTGTGGGCGAGGTGGAGGTGCTGCCGCGGGAATTGCCTGTTTCTTTGCATCTGGGCTTGGCGGTGGTCAAAGGGCAGGGGTTTGACGAGGTGCTCCGCCAGGTTACCGAGCTGGGGGCGGCGCGAATTACCCCCCTGCTGACGGAGCGCACCGTGTTGGAACCGGGATCTGGGCGGCAGGAACGCTGGCAAAAAATTGTGCGGGAGGCCGCAGAACAATGTGAGCGGTTGCGCTGGCCTCAGGTCGATCCCCCCACCCCTTGGACAAGTTGGCTGGCGGAGCTGCAAGCCGTTCGCCTCAGCGGGACGGAGTCCTTCTGGTGGGGTATAGCCGTGGCGCGCGAGAACGCCCCCCTGCTGGTGCAGGCCCTGCCAAAGCTCAGGGATCCCGTCTTGGCCATAGCCATCGGCCCAGAGGGGGGCTGGACGGTTGCCGAACGTCGGCAGGCTGAGGAATATGGGGGAGTGTCCGTCTCCCTTGGCCCTACCATCTTGCGAGCTACCACCGCCGCTGTTGTTGCCACCAGCCAAATTGCCGCCACCTACTCCTGGTTGGACTCGAGCTTGGATCGGGGTCATTTGGCTCCGCTAGCGACGGGGAGTGTTGTCGCCGATAATCAATAACTAGGCCGTTTGCGTCAGCGGGACGGAGTCCTTTGACGAGAACAGCCATTGGCATAGCAGGCGGCCAGGCCCACCCCAGGGAGGGAGAACGAGAATGGAGATGATCCAGGCGGTGCGGGGCACCCGAGATATTCTGCCGCAGGAGGTGCGGCTCTGGCAGCAGGTGGAAGCCAGCGCCCGAGAGATCCTGGGACGGGCCAACTACCAAGAAATTCGCACCCCCATCCTGGAGTTGACGGAACTCTTTGCCCGCAGCATTGGCAGTGCCACCGACGTGGTGGGCAAGGAGATGTACTCCTTCAGCACCCGTGGCGAGCAAGAGGTGAGCCTGCGCCCAGAGAACACAGCAGGTGTGGTGCGGGCCTACATCCAGCACGGGCTGCAAACGGCTGGAGATGTGCAACGCCTCTGGTATTGTGGGCCGATGTTTCGCTATGAGCGTCCCCAGGCGGGGCGGCAACGCCAGTTCCACCAGTTGGGGGTAGAGCTGCTGGGCAGCCGGGATCCCCGCGCCGATGCGGAAGTCATCGCCTTGGCCTGGGAGCTGTTGCAAGCGGTGGGGGCGGAGAACCTGAGCTTGCGGCTCAATTCCCTGGGGGATCTGCAGGATCGGCGGGCCTATCGCCAGGCCCTGGTGGACTACCTCACTCCCTTGCGGGAGAAGCTGGATCCTGACTCCCAAGAGCGTCTCACCCGCAACCCGCTGCGCATTCTAGACAGCAAGGATCCCCGCACCCGCGAGATTGCCGAGGGGGCCCCCAAGCTGCCGGATTACCTCGGCCCAGAATCGCGGGCTTTCTTCGAGCAGGTGCAAGCTCACCTGCAGATGTTGGATATTCCCTACCAGTTGGATCCCTACTTGGTGCGGGGCCTGGACTACTACACCGACACCGCCTTTGAGATCGTCTCACCTGACTTGGGATCCCAGAGTACCGTCTGTGGGGGTGGTCGCTACGACGGCTTGGTGGAAGAGCTGGGCGGACCTTCTACCCCAGCGGTGGGCTGGGCCGTCGGCATGGAGCGGCTGGTGCTGCTGTTGCAAAAGAAACAAGGGGAGGCTCCGCCAGCACCGGTCGAGGTTTACGTGATCTCCCGTGGGGCGAAGGCTGAGGCCCAATCCCTCCGGATCGCTCAAGCGCTGCGCCAAGCTGGTTTCTGCACCGAGCTGGATCTGAGCGGCAGCGCCTTTGGCAAGCAGTTCAAACGGGCCAGCCGCAGCGGCGCAACTTGGGCTGTTGTGCTAGGGGATGCGGAAGCTGCAGCCGGAGAGGTACAGCTTAAGCACCTGCCTACAGGGCAACAGCAAACCCTTTTGCAAGCCGATCTGATTCAGTATCTGGCATGCCATTCGCGTCAGCAGTGCGGAGCACCAAGGTGATGGAGCTATGTTAAATTTCTGGGTTCGGCGGGACGGCCAGGAAGACTGGCAGCCAGTACCAGCCGAGGGAGCAGTTCTGGAAGAAGATACCTACACCATTGTTGCCCGTTCGCCCCAGCCCCACTTCACCATCACGGTGGAAGTCCGGCAGCGTCCTCTAGGGCCACAGAATCAGGGCCCCAACACCGGCACGACTCCTCCACAGGTCCAAACCCGTTCTGTGCGCACCAACGATGAAGGGATCGGCATTATTTTGCCTGCCAGCCGCCTCACCCCTGGGTTTTGGGAATTGCACTGCCGAGATGCCGACTTGATCGCAGAACTGTTCGGTGAAACCGAGTTGGACAATTGTCTCCGTTTTCAGGTTGTGCCTGCCCCTCTGGAGCCGGAACGAGGGATCCCTGCCCCGGTGGCTGAAGAGGCCGGGTTTGAGCCCCCCCAGAAAAAAGAGGTCGCCATCCCGCCAGAGCTGTTTTCCCTAATGCACAGCGAATTGGAGGGATCCCCGGAGGAGGTGCTGGTGTTGACGGGGCGGATCGGCTGCAGCGGCGAGCTGCGGGTACGGGTTTGGCAGGAAGGCGAGGAGAGCACGGTTTTCGAGGGGCAACGGCTAATTCAATTTCCCGCTGAAGCCCGAACGGCGGTGTTCAGCATTCCCATCACCCTGCCAAGCCGCGTTTGGACCCGTCCTTTGCGGGGGGAACTGGCCCTCACTCCCTCTTCCTGGCGGGATGCAGACCGGCCTTCCCAGCCCTTGACGATTCCGTTTTCCGTCCGCTGTCGAGACCTTCGCGTCAGCGTTGCGGAGCAACAAGGCGGAGAGCTGCCTCCCGCCTCCCCTCCGCGTCAGTATTGGGGAGCAACAAACATCCCACTGGCCCGGTTGCGGGAAGACCCCCCCTTAACCTTGCTGTCTCCCGAACGAACCTTGCAAAAGCTGCTGCGCATCTGGCAACACAGCGCCCCCATTTCCGTCAGCGTTGCCGAGCAACAGCGAGAGGAGGACTCAGCTTCGCCCGTTCAGCCCGCCGAGACCCAAGCCCTCCGCTCCTTCCCGGAAAAGGATCCCCTGCCATCTGCGCCCAACCCCTCCGCTCAGCCCCTACCCGAAGCAGAGACGGCAGAGTTGCCATCGCCCATCTCCTCCCCTTCCCCACCACCCCAAGCTGAGGCCATCTTGCCAACGCAAGCGGCAGCCGGGATCCCGAGTAGCCCTGTAGCTCCCTCTGAAAACTCGCTGCTGCCCCCCGCTCCGCCTGGGGTTTGTCCAACTCCCCAACTGGTGGTGCCCGAGCAACTCCGAGCCGGAGACAATTTCGATGTGGTGTTGCGCTTGCCCCCCACGACCAACCCTGCTGC
>NZ_JANSHW010000566.1:0-2501 GCF_047461815.1 Synechococcus sp. R6-10 | reverse complement strand
GGCCCGGCAGACCCCCGCCTTCTTCACCACGCTGCTGAACCAACGCACCAACATCCCACCCCTGCGCTCGCTAGATTTGCCCAGTCCCTATCAGGCTTCGGTTCGTACCCAGGCCGGGTACTACCGCGTGACCCAGACAGAGCCCGTTTTGGATTTTGAAATCTTGCGCTAGGCAGGGCAGGTATTCGGGGCCTGTTCCAGCGCCGGCCTGTTGCTGTTGCCAAAACGTTGTGTATGAAGCTCCGTTCTACTGCTGCGCGGAAGAAAGCTAGCTAGGGCGGTGGTTGTGCCCTGGTCGGCGTGGCGGAAAGGGCAGTGACTGCCTGGCGGTTGCCTTAAAGCTGTTCACCCAGGAGGGCATGGTTTTTCTCAGCGAAACAGCTCCCTGGAGAGGCGCTCCGCCAGCGCAATCGGACAAGAGGGAACTGGGGAAAGTTGTGTTTGTGAGAGCCTTCATCCTATGGCCCGCTCGCGCGGACGGTAACTGCCTCTCCGGTCAGCGAAAAAGCTCGCGTGGCGGTAATGCGCACCGGCACCAGGGATCCCTTCAGTTGCTCTGGATCCCCTTCGAAGAACACCAAGCGATTGCCGCGGGTACGCCCCATTGCCTGGCGGGGGTTTTTCGGGTTGGGTCCTTCCACCAGCACCTCTTGCACCTGGCCTAGGAGTCGGGCACTGCGGGCGGCGGCCACCTCGGCCACCAGTCGGTTCAGCCGTTGCAGGCGGTCGCTTTTTTCCTCCTCGGGCACTTGGTCGGGCCACTCAGCGGCGGGGGTGCCGGGACGAGGGGAGTAGGCGGCGGTGTTCACTTGGTCAAAGCCAATGTCCTGCACCAGTTGCAGGGTTTCTTGGAACTGAGCTTCGGTCTCTCCCGGGAAGCCGACAATGGCATCGGCGCTGATGGCGGCTTCGGGCATGTATTGGCGGATGAGCTGGATGATCTGGCGATAGCGCTCGTGGGTGTAGCCGCGCCGCATCCGCTTGAGCACTTCGTTGCTGCCCGCCTGGAAGGGGATGTGGAAGTGCTCGCAGACTTTGGGCAGCTCGGCGCAGGTGGCGATCAGCTCCTCGGTAAAGTAGCGCGGGTGGCTGGTGGCAAAGCGAATCCGTTCAATACCTTCCACCGAATGGACGAAGCGCAACAAGCTGGCCAGGTTGGTTTTCGGATCCAGATCCCGTCCGTAGGCATCGATGTTCTGCCCCAGCAACGTCACCTCGCGGTAGCCCGCTCTGGCCACGTCTTCGATTTCGGCGCGAATGGCCTGGGGCTGGCGGGACTGCTCTTGCCCTCGCACCCGCGGCACGATGCAGTAGGTACAACGCTCGTTGCAACCGTAGATGACATTGATCCAAGCAGTGACCTGGCTGTCGCGGCGGGGCTTGGTGATGTCTTCTGGGATCTCAACCGGATCGGTGGCCACCACCTGGTTTCCGGCTTCCACCTGCGCCAGCAAATCCCCAAGGCGGTTCACGTACTGGGGGCCCATGACCAGATCCAGCTCAGGGACGCGGCGCAACAATTTCTCCCCCTCTTGCTGGGCCACACAGCCGGCCACGATCAGCTTGATGGCCGGGTTCTTGCGCTTGCGCTGTGCCTGGATGCCCAGGTAGGAATAGACCTTTTGCTCAGCATTGTCGCGGATGGTGCAGGTGTTGTAGAGAACTAAGTCCGCCTGCAACTCATCTTCGGTGGCCACATACCCCAGGGACTCCAGGATCCCGGCCATGCGCTCGGTATCGGCGCGGTTCATTTGGCAGCCGAAGGTGATGGTGTGGTAGGTGGGAGCAGCCATGGGAAGTAACAGCACAAAGAACCACCATCTTCGAGCTTAGCGGATCCTTAAAAATGGCTGAGGGGCTTGAGACTCCAACAGTTAATCTAGCTAGATAGAAATTCCTACACCGGCAAAGGCTCATGTTGCCCAAGCATCGTCCCAAGCAACTGTCGCTGGGCCCTCTGGAGTCGGAAATCTTGGACATCCTCTGGGATCTGGGCAGTGCCAGCACCCGTCAAATCCACGAGCGCATCTTGGCCGATCCGGATCGGGAGCTGGCCTATGCCTCTGTAACTACAGTTTTGCAGCGCTTAAGCCAGAAGGGCTGGGTGAGCTGTGAGCGCCGCACCGATCCCCAAGGGCGGAATCTGCCCATGCTGTGGCGGCCTCGTCTTTCGCGTCAGGAAGCGGCCAGCCTCAGGGCCTTCACCCACCTGCAGCAGTTTTTGGCTGTAGGGGATCCCGATACGGTGGCAGCCTTTGCCGATAGCCTGGATCAGGCCAGTGTGTCCCAGTTGCAGGCGATTGCCGAACGGCTGCGGGCAGCCCGTCAAGCCAGGAGGGATCCGCGATGAGCCACTTGGGCATGTTATTGCTGGGCTTGGGCCTCAGTTGGCTGTGGCGGGTGCAAGTGCGCCTGGATAAGGGGGGCGGGTGGAGCCGGCGTTGGCAGCGGGCTTGGATCCACTTCTTGCTGCCCCCGCTGCTGTTGCTGACCACTGCTCT
>NZ_JANSHW010000565.1:0-8932 GCF_047461815.1 Synechococcus sp. R6-10 | reverse complement strand
GCGGTCGGAAGCAGGAACCCGCCGAGACGACTGCGCAAGGAGCCATCCATGCGCAGCGTGGTAGGAATCTCCAGCCTTCAGGCCGGGGAGGATGTCAATTTCCCAGTTTCACCCTCCTCTCTGGCTCAGCTTGGAGCCAATGGCCTCATCGGCAAACCCTTCAACGCCGCCACCCTGGCTGCGGACATCTGTGCTCTGCTGGGCTGGGATCCCTGACTCAACCCTGAACCTGCCCCAAAGACCCCTGGGATCCCACCGATATCCGCCAAATCGCGTAGAAGAAACGTACAAATTGCCTACGCAAATCCTCGATGTTTCTCTGTACTTCCACTGATCTCGAGGCTATGATAGGGGCATGAACGTTAGAAATACGGAGGAAACACAGATGCAAGTCAGTGAAGATCTAACCCTGGACTACCGTACTTACCGCATAGCAGCCCTATTGAGCGAGAGCTTCTCTTTGGGAGCACTGCTGGGAGTATCCCTCAAGTGGCAGAACGATGTCTCCTCCGTGAATGAGCCGCGGCCCAGGGCTTCCCATCTTTCCCTGCAGGACATCGAGCAGCGCTACCTCACCTCTTGGCAAAGATAGTCTTCTCCCTTCAAAAACCATCTCTCAAACAGAACCAGCCATGAATACAAGTCTTGACTCTGTTACTCTGCCCTCCAGCATCCAAGAAATCGTGGAGCAGGTGTTCCGCAGCAGCTTCCTCAGCTTGGGCCAAGAGAACCGCATCAATGAGCTGCTCTTTCAGCGGCGCTACTCTGAGGCTGACCTGGAACTGTTGGACTGCCTAAGCTTGGCGTTGCTGAACCATCAAATTGAGACGGAAAAACGTTCTGCGGCAAAAGCTGCCTGACCCCCAAAACGCATCAAGTTCCTCCAAAGCAAAAGGGGATCCCAGCTGGATCCCCTTATTTGTCCAATCTGAGTCCAGTGACCTAGCTGATCTCCAAGGAAAACCCTGGAAGCGCCCCGGCAAGCATTCCAGAGTTCTTGCAGGATGTGGGGACTAGACCGCAACGGTCTTCTTCACCTGAGCCGCCAAAGCTCCAGAAGCATACTTGGCTGCCATCTCATCCAAGGTAACCACCGGAACTTTGGTGCCATGGCCAGCACAGCCGAAGGCAATGTAGCGCTCAGCACAGACTTTTTGCATTTCCTTGATGGAAGGCTTGAGGAAGTGGCGGGGGTCAAACTCTTTCGGATTCTCGGCCAGAGCGCGGCGCACGGCAGCTGTGATGGCCAGGCGGTTGTCGGTGTCGATGTTTACTTTGCGCACTCCATTTTGGATGCCCCGCTGAATTTCTTCCAGCGGCACACCGTAAGTCTCGGGAATGGAGCCGCCGTATTCGTTGATGATGTCGATCAGCTCCTTGGGCACCGAGGAGGAACCGTGCATCACCAGGTGCGTGTTGGGCAGGCGGCGGTGGATCTCAGCAATGCGCTCCATGTCGAGGATGTCACCAGTGGGCTTCCGGGAGAACTTGTAGGCGCCATGGCTGGTACCAATGGCTACGGCCAGCGCATCCACCTGAGTTCGCTCCACAAAGTCCACCGCTTGGTCGGGGTCGGTGAGGAGTTGGTCATGGCTGAGCGCCTCTTCCGCGCCGTGGCCATCTTCCGCTTCCCCACGGCCCGTTTCCAGGGATCCCAGGCAGCCCAGTTCCCCTTCCACACTCACCCCGATTGCATGAGCCACTTTCACCACCTCGGAGGTAACGGCCACGTTGTACTCGTAGCTGGCCGGGGTCTTGGCATCTTCCTTGAGGGATCCATCCATCATGACGCTGGTGAAGCCGTTGCGGATGGCGGAATAGCAGGTAGCCGGGCTATTGCCGTGGTCTTGGTGCATGGCGACGGGGATGTGGGGGTAGGTCTCCACTGCCGCCAGGATCAGGTGCCGCAGAAAGTTCTCGCCCGCATACTTGCGTGCCCCTCGAGAGGCTTGCAGGATAACGGGGCTGTTGGTTTCATGGGCTGCCTGCATGATTGCTTGGATCTGCTCCATGTTGTTGACGTTGAAGGCAGGAATGCCGTAGCCATGTTCGGCGGCATGATCCAGCAGCGTCCGCATTGCAACGAGAGCCATCGGTTACCTCCTGAGGTGCTGACCTAGTGCGTATGAGATTTGCTTACCGTTGATCTTAAGATACTTTTTACGTTTTGCGGGATCAGGCCGTGGGGATCTGCGCATCTTGCCGAGGGATCTTTGCAACCATTGGCCGCAATGCTCGCGCTCAGACGCAACAGGCGCGCCGACATCTTCAGGTACAGTGGGGAGGGGCAAGACTGTTGGGCGCTTGCATCGAGGATGGATCTGCCCATGCCCGCTCAATTTATCTCTTAGTCTCTCTAATTCTACCGTGGTGTTTTTGTGTTGTTTGCCCGGAGGAATGGGAACGTGCGTTGCAATCGCTGGCCGGTCTTGGGTGTAAAGCCAACAAGGGCTCTCTGGGGTAGTTGGGTGCAAGGAACCGGTTTGGCAATGGCCTGCTGGGCAGTGGCGGGCCTTCGGTCGGCAGCTTGGGGGATCCCTGGGCAATCTCCGGATCAGGTGGCGGCCTGGGTGGGGGACAATCCTGTGCTGCGGCCCCGTCCGGGCGAAACCCTGAACATCATCCGAGTGGAGCCGGATAGATCCCGCTTTACGTTCTTGGCCTCGGTGGCTCCGCCAGGACGGATCATCAACCCGCTGGATCGGGAGACGATTCGCTCGGAGCGGATGACGTTCTTTCGCCCCCAAGGACTGACGGCAGAAGACCTCTTTCAAGCCATTCGCGATGTCTATGGGCCGGAGATCGCCGCCGATCTGGATCAGGCGGTGGAGGTGATTCGCTACCCATCCCCAGAAGCTCTGGCAAGCAGTCCGGGCTATACCTTGGCCCTTGCCATCCAAGGGGTGGTGCTGCGGGGAAACCAATTCGTGTATTGGCTGGAGCTGACGCAAAACCCCGATGGCCGCGTGCAGCAGGGGCAGGTGTGGGTGTTCCAAGAGGAATGGCTACCCAAGGTGGAAGGGGAGTTGGCGGAACGTTTCCCCTTGCAGGTGATGACCCGTTGAGGGGCCCCCAATCTTTATCCCCGAGGAGAAGGGCGCTCAGGGGCGGAGGGAGTTGCTGACATCCAAAGCCGGCAATTCCACCCGTTCTACCTGGGGCCGAAAGCCCAACCAAGGAGTGGCCAACTGGGCAAATCGCTCTGGATCCCCGCTCACGTAGAAACGGTGGGGTTCCTCCTGGGCAGCGGTCGAGGGGCGGCGCAAGCCCCACAAGCTCAATTCGCGGGCCAGGGATCCCACCAGCGCCATCCCTGGATCTACCCGTTTGACCGAGGACGGCAGCAAAGGCTTTAGGATTGGATCCAGCAGGGGGTAGTGAGTACAGCCATAGACAAGAGTATCGATCCCTTTTTGCAACAGGGGCTGCAAGTAGCGTTCAGCCGCCTGTCGCAGAGCAGGGCTATCCAGCCATCCGGCTTCAATGAGAGGGACGAACTCAGGGCAGGCCTGCTCCCAACAGTAAACGGGGTACGGAAAACGTTTGGGATCCAGAGCGCTGTACTCCTGAATGGCTTTTGAGTAAGCGCGACTCTTGACCGTGGCCACCGTGGCGAGCACCCCAATGCGGGATCCCTGGGCCAGTGCTGCCTGGGCGCCGGGCAGGATTAACCCCAGAATGGGCAGGGCAAACTCCTGCCGCACCTGTTCTAGGGCCAAGGCCGAGCTGGTATTGCAGGCCATCACCACCAGCTTCACCGGCTGTGCCTGCATCCATGTCAGAATTTGCCGCACAAAGGCCAGGATCTCCTCTGGCGAGCGTTCCCCATAGGGTACCCGTGCCGTGTCGCCGAAGTAGATGAGCCGTTCGTGGGGGAGCCGACGGCGCAAAGCTCGCCAAACCGTCAGCCCGCCCAAGCCGCTGTCAAACACCCCAATTGGCCAACTGGGATCCGGATCCGATCCCCACTCCCACTGCATGCTCCGTTCTCCTCAACACCTTGGCCTAAGCTGCTGTATCCTACCCTGCTTTCGAGAATCTCGGCGACAGATTCCCTGCCTTCCCTCTGAGATCAACTGGATTCAGTTGTGATCAACACCAACAAGCTCAGCCGAACGGCTAGCGGCTGCGCAAGAAGGTCTCAATACCATCGGCAATAGCCCGCGCCAAGAGAGCCTGATATTCGGCAGTGGCCAATTTTCGCCCTTCGGTTGGGTTGGTTACGTATCCCAACTCCAGCAGCACGGAGGGCATACCCACAGGTGTTTCCCGCACCACAAAAAAGCGGGCTCGTCTCACCCCCCGGTCAGCAGCACCGGTGGCCCTGACCAAGCTGCGGTGCAAGATGGCGGCCAGCTCGGCGCTATCGGGTCGCAGGTAATAGGTCTCGATGCCGTGAATGCCGGAGCGATCCAGGGCGTTGGCATGAATGCTCACCAGCAGGGCAGCATTGGCCTGAACGGCCATATCCACCCGCGGTTGCAGCAGCACTTCCCGGTCATCGGTGCGGGTCATCACCACCCCGTACCCCCGCTCCTGCAGCAGTCGTTGCACCTGGTGGGCAACGGAGAGCACGATGTCCTTCTCCTGGATCCCATCCACCCCGATGGCACCGGGATCCCGTCCCCCGTGGCCGGGGTCGATGGCAATGACCGTCCGGTTCAGAGATTGGGGGGTGGAAGGGGAGGCAGGGCCGGGCGTCTGCGGCTGAGGTATTGGTGGAGGAGCATTCAGAGGTCGCAGCTCCAAGGTAATGCGGCGGGATCCCTGGCCGGGGTTGGGCTCGAAGACATTGAACTCCTCGGCGGGCTGCACCAGAATGCTGACCGTGCGGGCATCTTCCTGGACAAAGCGGATCCGCTCCACCGGCCCTCCAACCGGCAAGCCGGGATCCGGCATAGACTGGGGCAGGCGAGCGGGCGCCACGTTGATGCGGTAGCCACCACTCTCGGGATCCCAGCCGGCCCGGTAGAACATGAATCCATCGGCGCTGATGATCAACCGGTTGCCCTGGAGCTGAACCGATTGCAACGTGGCCAGCGGCCCACTGCTGTTGACAGAGCTGACCTCGGGTAGAAGGCTGGCCTGGGCAGCACCCCCGGCAGGCTGGATCCAGATCCCACCCCGCTGTGGGTCGTAGCGGGCTTCCCAGTCGCCACCGGAGGAATCCACATCCAGCACTACCCGAGCAACGGTGGGCTCAAACTGCCCGATACGCAGCCGCGCAACCCCCAGACGGTTGATGACATAAGCTCGCTGGGTGAGGGCAGGGCTGAGGGTGGTGTTGAGAAAATCCACCACTACCCGATCCGGATCGAGGATGCGCCGCACCGTAGTGGAGGGGCTGCCTTGGGTACGGATGAAAAAGCCTTCTGCTTGCGGGGATACCTCTAAAATTTGATGGCCGGAGCGAGGAGATGGGGTGGGTGCCGGGCGTCGGGGAGGCAGTGTCGGCAAAGGCGGGGACGGCGGGAAGGGATCCCTGGAACCTCCCAATAAGCCGGCAGATGAAGGGGGAGAAGAAGAGAGAGATCCGGCCTGGGTGAATTGAACAGCCCAGCGGGAGGGGCCGGCAGTGAGCAGTTGCAGTTGGTTGAGGCTGAGAGGCTGATCCGGCTGCAGATAGAGCACAAAACGGGTGATGGTATCCGTAAGCTGGCTAATCTGCAGAGAGGTGACACGGCCCGCAAAAGTCTGGGTCTGGGGCTCCCGTCCGAAGCGGGTGTTGGGAAAATCCAGCACCACTCTGGGGGGGTTTTGCAGAACAAACAGGAAAGGCCGCACCTCTCCCTGTGTATTGACTTCCAGCCGCCCCTGCTGGGGGTCGTAGTACCAACGCTCAATGCGCGATAAACCTGGGGCTGTAATCGCCTGAGCCTGGACAGATTCCGGGGGAAACAGCCCTGCCCCCGCCAAGCTCAACAGCAGCATCGCCCCCCATATCCGCCTTGACCTCGGCTTGCCGAATTCAGGCATGACCTTCCATCCACTCCCCACACCTGCTGCCCTCAACTATACCAACCTGCCCTCGGAGCAGCCTGGGAAGGAGCACAATTCCGCTCTTGCCTGCAGGGCTGGGGGATGATGGGTAGAGGCTCGCCCCTTCTTCTTCCTGCTTGTTCTCCGGCGAGGTATCTTGGGATGCCCAAACCACCGGATCCCCTAGCCCTGGCCCGAGCTGGACACGCCCAGTCAATTGTGCAGGTTGTGCGGACAGAACTGCTGCGGCGTCGCTGGTGTGTCCGGGTAGACTTTGCCGACGAGACCCTGCACATTCACCTCATCGGATCCCCTTATCGGCCTCAGCTCTCCCCCCAAGTTGCCGCCGCCCAACTGTTTCTGATTCTGATCCTGAAGCAACTGCGGATTCCACGGCTGGATCAAGTGGAGATTTACGCTTTCCGCGGCTCACGCTTGCTCTGGCGGCAGAGCCTAAAGCTGGGATCCCGGCGGCGTTGGGATCGGTTTTCCTTCGATAACTGGGCAGTCAACGCTTGGGCTTACCCGGCTGCGTTTGCGGTGGCCCTGATGGTGAACAACATAGGCTTGTTGCAGTTGTTGCATTTGCCTCTTCACATTTGGATCCACGAATTTGGCCATGCCACCGTCGCCTGGTGGAGCGGGTATCGGGCTTTGCCTCTGCCCATCGGCTGGACAAGCGTTAGCTCGCAGAGGGATCCCTTTGTGTATTTTGGAATCCTCTTTTTACTGATTCTACTCTTCTGGTCAGCCCGCAAGGAGCGGATTGGGTGGCTGCAGGTGCTGGCCATCTTTCTTGCTCTATTGCAGTTTTACATGACCTGGCTGATGCCCAATCGCACCTGGGAGATGTTGTTTGTCTTTAGCGGCGTTGGAGGAGAATTTTATCTCAGCACCTTTCTGATGGCCAGCTTTTATTTTCCCCTGCCAGATCGTTGGCGATGGGATTTTTGGCGATTTGTCGTGCTGGGGATCGCGAGCAGCAGCCTGTGGAGAAGCTTTTGGGAATGGCACAGCATCAGACTGGGATTGGCCGAGGTTCCCTGGGGAACTTTGTTGGGCGGCCAAGGAGATGCCAGGGGGGATATGAACCGCCTAAACTACGACTTTGGCTGGAGCACCGATCAAATTATCCAAACCTACACTTTTTTAGGAAACCTGTGTGTTTTCGTCGTATTGAGCCTATATGTTCTATTCCTGTTGCGGGCAAATGATGAGATTTGGCTGTATCTGCGAGCAAAGCTTATTCTTTGGATGGATGGTTTGATAGGCTCCAGTTCAAGGAAACGTTCTTAAGATCCTCCTATAGCGATCATTATCCCAACCACAGCTTTTTTCGGCAGCACCAGCTACATCCGGCGCAAAATGAGCTCTTGGGTAAAAGGGATCCCGCTTGTCTCCAGAACTTCCCTAGTGTCCAACTCGATTCCTCAAGGGGGCAGGATCATTTTGGTTTTGGACTGCAGCTTTGCCGGTTGGGAATTGCTCCAACCACTCCGTTGAGCTCAGAGGGCGTTTGTGGTGCCCATCTGGGCAATGATTGGGCGGGAGAAGCGGCACCCCTATCAGGTTGGAGATGGCCTGTTGAGCATTCGCTCTATGCTGAGGGATATGTATAGACAAACTTCCTCTGCAACGGTACTTTACCCATGTCAGCCGCCTTCTCTTGGCCCTACCGCACCCCAGGGATCCCAGACTCTGCCTTTGAACGCATCCCAGGGATCCCGATGAGCCCTCGTGAGGTGCGCGTGTTGGTGCTAAGCCAGTTGCGCCTGGGAGAGAACCACTGCCTGTGGGATATCGGCGCCGGAACCGGCACAATTGCCATTGAAGCGGCTGTTCTATGCCCCAAAGCTCGCGTGATTGCCATCGAGCGAGATGCCGAGGTAGTCAGCCTAATCGAGAGCAATTGCGAGAAATTTGGCCTCACCAACGTGCAGGTGATTCAAGGTACTGCCCCCGATTGTCTGCAACACCTTTCTCCGGCACCGGATCGCATCTGCATTGAGGGAGGCCACCCCCTACGCGAGATCTTGGAAGCCTGCTGGAGCCATCTCAGCCCCAACGGGCGGGTCGTGGCGACGACCAACTCTTTGGATGGGCTCTACGGCCTTTCTGCCGGCCTGGCCGCTGTGCGGGCTCATCATGTGGAGGTGATTCAATCGGCGGTGAACCGCCTGGAACACCGCGGTCGGACTCAAATGCTGCTGGCATTGGATCCCACCTTTGTTTTAAGCGGAGAAAAAATGAGTTAAGTTTTATATGACCTGTTTACATTTTTTGGTAGATCTTTTCCCAAGGTGATGAATAAAAGCAGATTGGTCTGTCTCGAATGTCTTAAACTGGCAAAAAAGATTGGGCCACCACAAACCTTAAGCTATACTGATGTTTCTCGATCCCAAACTCAAATCTGCTTTTATACCAGATTAAGAGAGCTGGGAAACCCAAAAGCTATGGTTCAATTCCAAAACCCCTTTCAGGAATCACGGGAAGTCAGGCTGCGGCAACTGTTGATTCGAGAGCGCTGGCCAGAAATGCTGAAAGGCTGCCGGGCTTGCATCCATTGGGACGACTTCAAGCGACCGGAATGCTGCGGTGACTGCGGCATTGGCGATCGCCGTAGGCAAGCGGTAACCGAAGAAAGCCCACCCAGCAAGTCCCCAGGAATTTAGGGTTTCCCAAGCTTTCCAGAGGGGGATCCCAGCTCTTGTGGTGGTTTGTAGTAATTTTTACCTAGGGAGTTTTACCCAAAAATTGGGTCCCAAGCCCAGTCTTCACATCTGTCTGCAGCCAGAGCAAACCAGCAAGGTGGGGAGGCAACGAGCGCCTCTCGCAGGATCGTTATGTCGTTGCTCCCTAGCCTCTCATCGCGCCAGCGGGCCGGAGGCCTTTCGCGCCAGCGGGACGGAGTCCTTAAACGAGACCCTGTCGATCTAGGCCCCTGGATCCCGCT
>NZ_JANSHW010000564.1:0-1986 GCF_047461815.1 Synechococcus sp. R6-10 | reverse complement strand
CATAACTTCCGCATTCCTCCCGACACTGACCCTACGGGTACAGTGCGGGGCTCCTGCGATTTCTAGCTGACGAATAATCGAGGAATAATCAAGAAGATTCCAAGAACCCTATGTTGGGCAGGGTAGATAGGAGATGGGTTAGCGGACTCCCCGGAAAACAGCGACATGGCTGCCGGGCGGCACAGTTCGGCCTGGCTCTCCTCTTGGGAGCGATGGCCCTTGGGGTTGCCACTGCTGGCCCCGGTTACCCTCAGCCGGAACAAGGGAAGGTTGCCCCCACCGAGCGGGCACAGCCCCTCGATTCCCGTTGGGCCGAGATCCAGGCCTGGGGGCGCATTCGGGTTGGCTTGGATCCCAGTCTGGGGCCGGCCTATCTCTATACCGACTTGGAGCGACAAACCTACGCCGGCTTCGAGTGGGATATCCTGGAGGCGCTTGCCCAAACCCTTCAGGTGCAGGTGGATCCCATCTACGTGGCCTGGAGCGAGCAGTTGGCGGCCTTGCAAGCGGATGAGGTGGACTTGATCTGGGGGGCGCGGGAAGCTTTGGGCTTGGATCCGGAGCAGTTTCTGGCCACCCGGCCCTACTATCTCAGCCCGCAGCGCTTGGTGGTACGGGATCCCTCCCCCGCCTCCGGGCCAGAGGAACCGGCCATTGAAGCACTGTCGCAATTATTTGGCCGCAAAGTGGGCATTGTAGTTAACAGTACGGGGGCAGCCCTGCTGGAGGCGTATAACGAGAGGAGGGGCAACGCCATTCGTCTCTTTGCCACCAGCAACCCTGAGCGCTTGTTTGCTCAGCTACAAGCCGGCCAGTTGGATGCCGTGCTGGTTGATCAGCCTGTTGCCGCCCTAAACCTGCGCCAAGCTGGATCCCGGCTGCGCCTGGTGGGGCCGCCCCTGTTCCCCATGCCTCTGGTGGGAGTAGTATCCTCTCAGCATCCTTCCCTGAAGGAAGCTGTGGATGGGGCGATTTCCAGCCTGATCGAAAACGGAACCTTGCAGCAGATTTTAGAGAAGTGGCAACTATGGGATCCAACTCTAATGTCCCCCGCCTCAACCGAGGACTAGCCCGCTACGAGACTGACCATTTCGCCATCTTAGGCGTGCCCCTTACCGCCGACTCCAAGGGGATCCGGCGCGGCTACCTGCAGGCGGCCAAGGCCCTCCACCCGGATCGGTTTGTGGGGGATCCCGAAGGTGCAGAACGCGCCAACATCCTCTTTGCCAAGCTGGTCAACCCGGCCAACGAAGTGCTGACCAAAGAGCGGGAGCGAGGGGAATACGAAACGGTGCTCAAAATGCGGATTAAACGCCTTTTGGAGACG
This sequence comes from Synechococcus sp. R6-10, assembly GCF_047461815.1. Classification (NCBI taxonomy): domain Bacteria; kingdom Bacillati; phylum Cyanobacteriota; class Cyanophyceae; order Synechococcales; family Synechococcaceae; genus Synechococcus; species Synechococcus sp. R6-10. Next base: position 659 of record NZ_JANSHW010000564.1, on the reverse strand, counting down.
CCCCCCCCGGATCTTTGGCCCTCTGGGGAAGCTGGCCAAAGAGCAATACAGCTCCATGGAAACCCTGCTCGAGAAAACCGAGCAATTGAGCGAGCTGAACCTGGCCTATTTGTTGCTCAAGGCCGGCTACCAGGGGAGCCTAGCCCCTGCCTCTAGAACCACTACCGCGACCGGGATCCCAACCCCTTCCCCCAGCCGTACCACTGTGGGTGGGATCCCAGCCTCCCCCGTCGTTGCTCCGCCCAGCCGTCCCCCTGTTCAGCCCGTTCCCACCCCACCTCCGGCTCCCAAGCTCAGCCCTGCGGAAACCCGCTTTATCCAAGCCTTGGACATGATCGAGCGCAAGCAATACCGGGATGCGGTGCAGTATCTGAACTTTGCCATCAGCGCTGAGCCCAACGTGGCCCGCTACTACCTGCACCGGGGCATTGCCCACCTGAAGCAGGGGAATACCGGCATGGCCAAAGCAGACTTTTTGCAGGTCAGCCGCCTAGAACCCGCCAACGCCGAGTTGATGGCCGAGGTGCGCCGCTGGCTGCAGCAGGTCACCACCCAACAGCCCGTTCCCTCGCCCAGCCGCCAAACGAGCCAAGCTCAGAAAGTGGTGCCGCCTCCCCGCAAAGAAGACAACGGCGGGTTCTTGAGCCGCTTCTTCGGCA
>NZ_JANSHW010000563.1:0-1940 GCF_047461815.1 Synechococcus sp. R6-10 | reverse complement strand
TCCCGCTGACGCGAACAGAGATAGGCAGGATGCGATCGCTTCTTTCCTGAACCATGTTCAGGAGAGTTCAGCCTGAATGTATCAGGACGACGGTGTGTTCATCACCCTAGAAGGCGGGGAAGGGGTGGGCAAAACCACCCAACAGGCCCTCTTGGTTGAGCGGCTGCGCCAAGAAGGCTACGCTTGCCTGTGTACCCGCGAGCCGGGGGGCACGGCGCTGGGCAAAACGCTGCGGGAGCTGTTGCTGCACGGGGATCCCTTTAGCCCTCTGGCGGAGTTGCTCCTGTACGCGGCGGATCGGGCTGAACACGTGAGCAAAGTCATCGCGCCGGCTCTGGCGGCAGGGCAGGTGGTGGTTTGCGACCGCTTTACCGATTCCACCCTGGCCTACCAGGGCTACGGTCGGGGGCTGGACTTGGAGAAGATCCGCCAGCTCAACCACTTAGCCACCGGCGGGTTGCAGCCGCACCTCACCCTGTGGCTGGATCTCCCCCCAGAGGTGGGGCTGGCGCGGAAGGCCTCCGGCCCGCTGGCGCGTTCGCGACAGCGTCGCGTAGCGATAACAGGGTCTTGCGACAAGCTCGAACAAGAACACCTGGAGTTCCACCGCCGCGTCTACCAAGGGTTCCAGGCTCTGGCTGCCGCAGAACCACAGCGGATTGTCCGCATTTCAGCCCAGGGATCCCCGGCAGAGGTGGCTGCGCGGATTTGGTCGGTGGTGAAGCCTCGTTTAGCTAGGCCGCCGTTCGCGCTAGCGGGACGGAGTCCTTGAAGCCCCGCCCTCTGTCTGTAGGACGAGGGTTGGGATGAAAGGCGGTCGTTGTTCTACAATCAACTCGGCTGTACAAAACGGCATTGTCTGTATGCCTACGGCACGGCTTCGCCGAACGTGGAGGGTTCTTGCGTAGGCTCCCTGCTTTCCTCTGCGGGACGGAGTCCTTTGAAGCGAAAAGCCCGCCCCGTACTGCCAGCAGTCGGGGTCGGGAGTATGTCACTACCTTCCCCCTCTTGCCCTCTTAAGGTTAAAAAGAGGTTAAGAAGCGAAACTGCTTTACCCCCTTCCAGGTTAAGTTGGGCTGGATCGCCCCTCGGGTAGGGAGTTTTTGTCTTCTTAGTTGCTTCGCTGTGCCTTCGGAGAGGAGAGGTTTGTCTATGGATGCCCTGTTGCCGGGTGACACCGGTGCGACTGCTGACGAGCAAAAGGGTGAACATAACCCAATCTCACTTTCCCCTTTGTCTTCGTCCTCCCTAGCCCTCCAAGCCCATCAACTGTTGAGCCAGCAATGGCAGCGGCTGCAGAAACACGTAAAGCGAGTTCTGACCCAGCATCCAGAAGCGGCAGAGTCTCTGCACCAAATCCGGGTGACCCTGCGCCGTATTGGCACCTGGGTGCAGGTATTTCAGGGATCCGTCCGGCTGCCCAAGCCTCTCAAGCCCAAACGCCTGCAAAAGCTGGCCAGTGCTTTGGGCAAGCAGCGGGATCTGGACGTGCTGCTGGAAATCCTGCAGGAACCTTGCTGGGAAGGGATCCCGGCAGCCCAGCAGGCAGAACTGGAGAAGCTAAAACAAGATCTGCAGCAACGTCGAACCCAAGCCGAGAAACGCTCCCGCCGCATTCTTGAAGATGCTGACTTCCTGGCGTTTCAAGCTGCCTGCGAGCAGTGGCTGGCTCACCCCCGCTATAAGCCCCAGGCGGAGCTGCCTTTGCCGGAAAGCTTGCCCCACTTGCTGACTCCCCTGCTGGCCCAGTGGCTGCTGCAGCCAGGCTGGCGGATCCCTGCTTTCCCCGCAACGGAAGCCCAGGCTGAGCAACTGCACGAGCTGCGCAAGGCCACCAAACGGCTGCGCTATCAGGTGGAGTTTTTTGCGCCCTTTTACGGGGAAACCATGCAAGATTGGATAGCAACCCTGAAGTGCTTGCAGGATCAACTGGGCCGCTT
>NZ_JANSHW010000562.1:0-701 GCF_047461815.1 Synechococcus sp. R6-10 | reverse complement strand
AGAGCAGAGCAGGCTCAGGGCTACTGAAAGCCCGCTCCGTACCGCTTTAGCGGTCGGAGTCGGGTAGTTTACAAGAGGATGAGATCATGCTGTTGCTTCGTATCTTCCTGGTGGCTCTGCTCATCGCTTTGACAGGTTGGTTTTCCCCTCCCGCCAGTGCTCTGCTCAACGACGACCGTTACGATGGCAACATCTTTGCCCTCTACGGGGCCAACGGCGGCATGATCCCCCCCCGCGTTTCCTTGAAGCAGGCGAAAGAGCAAGGGATCCCGGCCCTCCTCGTGTATTACATCGATGACAGTAGCGATTGCAAAAAATACGCCGCCACCATTGCCAACCTGCAGGTTCGCTACGGGCTGGGGGTCTATTTCATCCCCTATTCCGTCGATTCCCTCCTGCCCGGCGACGAGCGCGGCCAATACTACACCGGACAAGTGCCTCAAACCCTCCTCTTCGACCCAGAGGGAAATATCGTCTATCAATCCGTCGGCAACCGCCCCATCACCGAGGTGGAAAACGCTATTCGCGCCCTCTTCAAGTTGGATCCCGTTCCCCCAGGGCTGATCAAAGCCAAACCCTTCAACGAGATCCAAACCGGATTTGCCGGATCCCGTTCTCCCCAAGCCTACCCCCCCACAAAAGCCCAGCCGTGACGGCCAATCCCGATCCCTTTGATCCTCTCGAGGCTCTGCAGGAAAAAC
>NZ_JANSHW010000561.1:0-3957 GCF_047461815.1 Synechococcus sp. R6-10 | reverse complement strand
GTAGTCTTCCCGCAGCGGGATCCCGTTGATGATGACCTCACCGTTGGCGATGCGAATGCGATCTCCCGGCAGGCCGATCACCCGCTTGATGTAGGCCCCGTCGAAGTTCAGTTTGGCGGGAGGGTTGAAAACAATAATATCGCCTCGTCTGGGCGAACCAAAGCGGTAGCTGACCTTTTCCACCACCAGCCGATCCCCTTCTTCCAGAGTGGGCAGCATCGAATCGGAGGGGATCCAACGCGCCTCTGCCACAAAGGTGCGAATGCCGAAGGCCAGCAACAGAGCCAGCACCACCGTCAGAAGGTTTTCCCGTTGCGCCTGCCACCAGCTGCGGGATCCCGAGCTGGCAGGGGTTTCCCCTGATGGCGACTGGGGCTTGGGCAGAGGAGTTGGATCTTTTGACGGCATGGAAGCTAACGAACAAGACTTCACGATCTCAAGATTACCGCACCCAATCCAGGGCAGCAGAATGGGATGCCCTCCCATTAAACCCCTGCCGGAGAGACGAACAGCCGGCAATAGCATAGGATGGGTATTCTGGTGTACCGTACTCGCGACTGTTAGCCCCTATGACGATTTCAACAGAAGAGCGCCTAGAGCGAGTCGAGCGCCTGGTCGAGGCCAATAGCCAAGCAATAGCTCGTCTCACCCAACAACAAGAGGAAGTTTTGAGGCGGATCGATCGGCTCTCAGGGGATAGCGAAAAACTCTCGGAGCGGGTTGAAAAGCTCTCGGGCGATGTCGAAAAGCTCTCGGGCGATGTCGAAAAGCTCTCAGGTGATGTCGAAAAGCTCACTTTTAAGTTCGACACCTCACAAACCATCGGGGAACGGCTGGAACGTCTAGCCACCAGCCTGATTGCCGGTGCCACCATCAGCATCATTGCCGGAGTGATTTTGGTGCTGCTGCGGGAGGGATCCCGTTGAAGGGATGTTGCTCGGGGCTGGTTTTGGGGGGTCAACTGCCGGAATTGAGTTTTTCCCAGTCCTGCTGGTGGATGGCGATCATCTGGGCTTGGGCTTGAATAGCTGCCAACACCTCCGTCATCAGGGGCCAGTCGCTCCGCGGCGGACTGGGGTACTGCTTAAGCTTGTCAACTGTGTTGCTGAGAGCACTTTGCAATTGTTGCAGCAGTTGATAGGTCTGTTGGGCCAAAGCTAGGGTCTCAGAGACGCGGAGGTTATTCTGGCCTTGTTGATATTTCTGGAGAGCTTCCCCTCGCAGGATGCTCAAGATGGCCCCTTCTCTAGAGGCGGCAGTCTGGCCACTTTTGGAGCGCTGCGGTATGATGCGCAACTGCAACACCAGTGGCTCCCCCCGGTACATCCGCTCCACCTCTGCCTGCTGCGGCTCCCCGATCAACTCCGGATCCAGCGCCATCATCCGCTTCATGGCGGTGATCAACTTCGCTCGTATGGACTCGGAGAGATCTTTGAACAAATCCCGCAAAATCCCCTGCTGGCGGTAGCGCACTCGACAAGAAGGCCCCTCTTGAGGCTCCACGAAAATTTGCTCGGCTTTCTCATCCAAAGCCCGCCGCAGCATCGAGTTGAGCAACTGCTGCACTGTCTCTTCTGATTCGTCGGCGGGGACGGACGGAGGCTGGGTTGGCCTCAACTGCGTGGGTGGCCCCGACACGGGAGCAGGAACCTCCCGAGTCACCCGGTTGGCTTGGGCCTGGAGGCGCAGCCGCTCCACCTCTGCCGGGTCGGGGGGATGGCTGAAGTAGTAGGCAATTAAATCCTGCTGCTGCTGAGCGGTGAGAGGGATTGGCTGGACGGAAATCTGGGAATAGGCCAGCATTTTGCTCACATAGTCCAACGCCGCCAAATCCTGGGGATCCACCATGCCCAAGATGAGGCTGTCGGTATCCAGGGCCAAGGGGACGACTTGGTAGTAAATGCAGATCTCCACCGGCAAGTACTGGGCAATTAAGGCCGGCACTCGCGCCCGGTCAACAATGGAGTGTTGTCCCACCGCCAGAGAGGCATCTGGATCAGTCATGGCAAGCCCGGAGTGGATCCCGCACAGGCGAGACGTCGCTACCTGATCATAGAGTAAAGCCTACACCCTCGCGGCCTGAGGCCCATGGCATCCTGGCTCATCTGACCGGCGTAAATTGAATAATGTAATACTAGGGGTATTCTCCTCTACACCCAAAGCAGTAAAGCCTTGTTAAGTCTTGGAGTTAACATCGACCACATTGCCACCCTTCGACAGGCACGCCGCACGGTGGAGCCAGATCCGGTAGCGGCAGCGGTGATTGCCGAGCTGGCGGGGGCAGATGGCATTACGGTGCACTTGCGCGAGGATCGCCGTCACATTCAAGATCGGGATGTGCGGCTGTTGCGGCAAACTGTGCGCACCCACCTCAACCTGGAGATGGCAGCCACCGAGGAGATGGTGGCGATTGCCCTGGAGATTAAGCCTGACTACGTCACTTTGGTTCCTGAGCGGCGGGAGGAAATCACCACCGAAGGTGGGTTGGATGTGGCGGGGCAGGTGTCGCGCCTCAGGGATGTGGTCGGCCAACTGCAGGGATCCGGCATTCCCGTCAGCTTGTTTATCGACCCAGATCCGACCCAAGTTGCTGCTGCTGCCCAAGTGGGAGCCCGCTGGGTGGAGCTCCACACGGGGCGCTATGCAGAAGCCTCATCCGCAGCTCAGCGGCAGGTGGAACTTGACCACCTGGAAAAGGCCAGCCAACAGGCTCTTCAGCTGGGCTTGCGGGTGAATGCGGGACATGGTCTTACCTACTGGAATGTCGGCCCAGTGGCGCGGATCCCTGGCATGGAGGAGCTGAACATTGGCCACAGCATTATCAGTCGAGCGGTGCTGGTGGGGCTGGATCGGGCGGTGCGAGAGATGCGTCAGGCGATGGGACTAAGCTGAGGAGCAGGCCCGGCATGAACTCGGAATACTACGGCTACGAAAACTACGTTCTGGATCAGGCGGAGATTGAGCGCCTGTTGGATCTGCTGCCAGCCAGTATGCGGGAGAGTGTGAAGATCTTGCCCGCCTCGGAACGGCAAACGGTGGTGATCAAAGGCCGTCGGCAAATGCCCTGGGAACGGCAGATGCGGCTGTTCATCAAGCCCTACGAGTGGCGGCAATTTACCCCCCTGCAGCGGGCGGGGCTGTTCCTGCACAAGGTGGGCTACTACAGTCGGGCGGTGTCGCGGCAGATCGACTTTTACCTGGCCATAGCAGCTCTGGGGGGGTTGAGCTTGATCTTCGAGGCCGTACAACAGGATCCCGTGGGAGCAACCGTTTCGGGTGGTTTGAGTGGCTTGGCCCTCTGGCAGTTGCGCCGCGACCAAACCAATGACCGTCGTCTGTTGGCTGCTGACGCCTATGCGGTGGATCGCCTGGTGTTGCGCGGGATCCCGCGGCTGCAGGCGGTGGAGGCCCTAGGGCAGGCGCTGCATGTGGAGGCCCGTCTGGAGGGGCGCTCGGGCAATGATCTGCTGGACATGTTGCGCTACCAAAACCTCAAGCGGCTGGCCCAGCGTCCGGCGGAAGACATTGTGTTGAGCTAATCCCGGGTAGAGATGCTTTCTCCCTCGCGGCTGGGATCCCAGGCGGGCCGGTGGGGCCGCCATCTGCTGCAAGTGGCGGTGACCGATTCCACCAATCGGCTGCTCTTGGATTGGGGCCGTCGGTTCCCACAGCCGCTGCCAGTGGGCACAGTTTTGGTCAGCACCCGCCAACGGGCTGGGCAAGGTCAACATGGGCGGGTGTGGCACTCGGAGCCGGGGGGACTATACCTGTCCGTTTGGCTGGGATCCCCGCCTTTGCATCACTCGCTGCTGGAACTGACCCTGGCCTTGGGCTGGGGCATTGCGGGCCGTTTACGGCAAAACCTTGGGATCCCGCTGCGGCTGAAATGGCCCAACGATTTGGTGGTGGTAGATGAGCAGCACCCAGATTCTCTGCTCAAGCTGGGGGGGATCCTGG
>NZ_JANSHW010000560.1:0-5788 GCF_047461815.1 Synechococcus sp. R6-10 | reverse complement strand
GGCACCCGCACATCGGCTTGGGCGTAGAACGGCTCTCGCTCTTGCATCAGCTTGTACAGGGCAGCTTGGGGGTCGGGGGTTTGCAGCAGGGGGCGTTGGCCGGGATCCCGCTTGAGCCGCTGCCAAATCAGCTCGGGGGTCGCATCCAGCCAAACGGTGAGGCCATGGTGCAAGTAGCTCCAATTTTTGGGGCGCAACACAATGCCGCCGCCTGTGGCGATCACCAACCGGGTGTAGCTGCTCAACTGGGCCAACACCTGCGTCTCCAGATCCCGGAAGTAGGCTTCCCCATGCTCGGCGAAGATCTGAGCGATGGAAGAACCCCCCACCTGCTCCACCAGACCATCGGTGTCGAAAAATTGAAAGCGCAACTGGGCTGCCAGCTCCGATCCCACGGTGGATTTGCCGCTGCCCATCATCCCAATGAGATAAACATTTACGCCGCGCAGGCGCTCAACTTCCTCGGGGTGGATCATGGGAAAGGTACCTAGATATAGCCATGCTCGGCCAGAAACTCCAGAGAAACGCTGCTCTCGGGGGGCAGCAAGCCCAGCAATTTTTCCACATACTTGCCCAAAATATCCGCCTCTATGTTGACGGGATCCCCAACTTGGAGCTGAGAAAGGTTGGTCTCGCGGTAGGTTTGGGGGATCACAGCCACCTTGAACCAGCAGCCCCCTTGGCGCACCTCAGCAATGGTCAAGCTCACCCCATTCACCGCCACGCTGCCCTTGGGTACGATGTAACGCCCGATCTCTTCAGGAACCTTGAAGCTCAGCTCCCAGGCGTTGCCAGTGGCGGCTTGATCCCACAGTTGCCCCACCCCATCGATATGGCCGCTGACAAAATGCCCCCCTAACTTGTCTCCTACCCGCAGCGCCGGTTCCAGGTTGACTGTGCGCGGGCCGAGGGATCCCTGGCCCCAAGTCGAGCGCCGCAGGGTTTCCGGCGAAACATCGGCCAAAAATCCATCGGGCAGAATCTCCACCACCGTCAGGCAAAGGCCGTCCACCGCCACGCTATCTCCATAGGCCAACTGAGGTTGCAACCGGGGACAGGTAACCCGTAGCTGTGAAGAATTGATCAACTGGGCTGTGCCCAAACTTCGAACCAGACCCGTAAACATTGCTTTGGCTCCTTAGGTTTTGCCGGCTGCCTTTTTGGCTTTCTGTTTTTCTCGCTCTTTGGCTCGTTTTTCGGCAGCGATTCGCTCTTGTCGGGCTTTCTCTTTCTCTTCAGCGATCTTTTCTAGATAGTAGTGATAGTTGCCCTGGTAGGCGACCAACTCTCCGTTGCGAATCTCTACAATCTTGTTGGCCACTTTTGAGATAAAGTAGCGGTCGTGAGAAACAAGGATCACCGTGCCATCGTAATGCTGTAAAGCTTCTTCCAGCATCTCTTTGGCCGGGATATCTAAGTGGTTGGTGGGCTCATCCAAAATCAGTAGGTTGGCCGGCTGAAGTAGCATTTTCGCCAACGCCAAGCGGGCTTTTTCTCCCCCGCTCAAAGCCGCTACTTTCTTAAAAACGGCGTCGCCGCTGAACAAAAAGCGACCCAACAGCGTGCGCACTTCTTCGTTTTTCCAGTCGGGCACTTCGTCATGAATGGTGTCCAAGACGGTTTTGCTCAGATCCAAAGCCTCTGCTTGATTTTGCTCGAAGTAGGCAGGGATCACATTGTGTGCTCCCAATTTCACAGATCCCTCGGTAGGTTGCTCTAGGCCGGTGATAAGACGCAGCAGGGTGGATTTTCCTGCCCCATTGGGCCCCAGAAAGGCGACGCGATCCCCACGCTCGATCAACAGCTCCGCACCCAAAAACAAAATCTTATCTCCATAAATGTGCGTCAAATTCTCGATCTTCACCACCTCGCGACCACTGCGGGGAGCAGGGGGAAAGCGAAACTTGAGGGTACGCACGTCGCCAATGGGTGCTTCGACCCGCTCGATTTTTTCCAGTTGTTTTTCGCGGCTTTTGGCCTGAGTGCTGCGGGTGGCACTGGCCCGGAAGCGATCGATGAAGGTTTGTTGCCTTTCAATTTCCTTTTGCTGACGTTCGTAGGCAGCTTGTTGTGCCTCTCGCCGTTCAGCTTTTTGGAGTAGGTATTGAGAATAGTTACCCAAGTATGTCGTAGAAACTCCTCGCTCCGTCTCCACAATTTGGGTGCAAAGCCGATCCAAAAACTCTCGATCATGAGAAACAATCACCATGGGGATCGTCAAGCTCTTGAGGTAGTTTTCCAGCCACTCAATGGTCTCCAAGTCTAGGTGGTTAGTCGGCTCGTCTAGCAACATCAAATCGGGTTTTTGCAGCAGGATTTTCCCCAGGCTGATGCGCATCTGCCAGCCGCCGCTGAAGGCGCTCACCAACCGATCCCCGTCCTCCGGCTCAAACCCCATTTCCGGCAGGATTTTCTCAATACGCGCCTCCAGTTCATAGCCATGTAAACTCTCAAATTGGCGCTGTAGACGATCTAGACGGCGCAAAAGGGTTTCCAACGTGTCCGCGTCCGCCTGCTCCATCTGTTGGGTGATTTGGGCAATTTCTTGGTGAATGCGGTTTTCCTCTTGAAAGACTGTCCAGAACTCTTCTCGCACCGTTCGGGCGGGATCCACTCCAAATTCTTGGGTGAGATAGGCGATGCGCAGGTTGGCGGGGCGGATCACCTCGCCGCTGGTCGGTTCTTCTTGCCCGCAGATAATCTTGAGCTGGGTGGTCTTTCCGGCCCCGTTTACTCCCACTAGGCCGACGCGATCCCCAGGCTTAACTTCCCAGTTCACATCCTTGAGCACCTCACCGGTGGGATAGATTTTGCTAATGTGTTCCAGTCGCAGCATAATGCTCCTTGGGGATCGGGACCAATTGGAGAAGTGTGGCGTTTTCTTTACATTCTTTACTCGATTTTACGTATTCTTGGGATCCCTGTCCATGGATCCTGAGCAATTTCTGCTTGATTTCTCCCTCTCATTGATCTTGCCGGGATCCACGACAGCGTTTAATATTTCTGGTTTGCCTTCAGAAGTGCCTGCTGAACCCTGTTCGATCTTTTTTCATGTCTTCAGGGCTTGTTTGTCGGTACCCTTAGTATGGACTCTTTTGCCAGAAGCCTTGTGAGGCTTCTCTAAGGCTTAAACGACCTCTAATGCCAGCGGGGAAAAGCCAGTTCCTGAGAGAGATTGAAGTAGCCGGTCGTGATGACAATGAGGAAGGTTGATCGGATAAGTTTTCAGTGTATGGGATGCTTACTTCGTCTCTTGTTTCTGAAATCCCCGGCAACCTATTTTTCTCTTTTGGGCATGTCCTAATGAGCTATCAATCCATTGACATTAGCAGTCAGCCCAGACAAGTTATGGTCTCTTGAGTTGACTTCTTATCTAACATAAAACCTTTGTTGATTTTGACAGGAAAGCCAATGGCGACGGGGATCAACTCAGAAGGACACTACGCCTTGGCTTGATCCTCGAGGGAACGGGGGGATCCCTGAAACAGGGCAGGATGACCTGTTCTGCCTCCCTGAACCGACAGAGGATTTTGTCTGTGGGCAGGCGGCTGTTGGGCCAGAAGCCGCTTCACCTCTGCATTAAGCTGACTTTCGTTGAAGGGCTTGGTCAAGTAGGCGGTTGCCCCCGACCATTTGCCGCGGATGCGGGCCAGCAGACCATCGCGAGCGGTAACCATCAGGATGGGAAGGGACTTAAACTCTTCTAAGCTGCGCACAATGCGGCAAAGCTCTAGACCATCGATCCCCGGCATGGCGATATCCATCAACAACAGGTGGGGCCGATGCTGAAACAACAAAGGAAGCACCTCGGCGGGGTTGCCCGTTGTAATCACCTGATAGTTGGGCAAATACTGCCGTAGGATTTCCTGCATCACCACGCTGTCGTCCACCGCCAAGATGGTTATCGGGTTGTGGCGCTTGGTCTGCAGCAGCTCTTGGGGTGTTTGTAGGCTGACCAAACCTTTTTTCGCCCAGGAGGCAAAGAGATTGGCCACCTCCAGCCGATCCCGGCACAGCTTCTTGGCGATTGCTTCCAGCGACTGGCCATCTTTGGTGAGGGTGTGGAGCTTCTGTCGTTGCTCATCGGTGATGCGGTAGCGGTTGACCCGTTCCCAATTGACCACCGGCACCGCCAACAGGGTTGGGATCGCCACCTTCAAATCTGCCCAGCGATCGTGGCGCCGGGCGGCTTCTTGCAGCAGCGGCTCCAACTCAAACCCGCCAATGGGGGCCTCTTGGGCGACCTGCTCCTGCACCTCAAAGTAACAGGTGCCTGCCCGTTCGAATAGGTAGCGGTCGAAATCGGTAAGCAGGTTGAGCCACAGGGCATCTTCCAGCTCCCCCGGCTTGAGCAGGCCCAATTGCGTGATAGCCTCCAGCAGCTCAGGTAAGGAATGGTCTTTCATCAAGCGCTCTTGCACCACCGAGATGGCCCGCTGTGGCCATTCCAAGTTGAGGCGAGGAATAAAGCGGGAGAGTCGTTTCAGCAGGATTTGCGTGTTGAGGGGTTGATCGGCAGAAAAAAGCAGCCTGCCGTGGTAGTAGGTCAACACCCAGGGTTCCGCACCCTCAGAGGGATCCAGTCCCTTGAGGTGAATGTGCAGATATCCAGTGGTAAACCGCCAACCTTGCTGCCTGAGCAGTGGCGCAAGTTCCTCCGAGCCGAACACAAAACGGGACATGCAGCGTTCTCCGGGCCAACTTCTTCAGGCCAAATGAGCAGCGATTCACCTCAGCCACACGCTCAAACCGTCGAAAGGAGAGCTTCAGAGAGCTCACTTATTTTAACAACTGGCTGATCTTAGCTTTCCCGGCCATTCCTTTACAGCAAGGGAATACCGCTTTGCCAACCAGGATATACACCCATGCAATCCCATATGCAGTGCCTTGAAGGATTACCATTGCAAGGCTAGGGTCCGGCTATGGCTCTATCTTTCTAAATTGAGAGCCTGCCGTTGGGCTTGTAGCAATTCTTGGATCCCGGCTTGGGCCATCTCCAACATTTGTAGCAGTTGCGGGCGACTGAAGCAGGCGGCTTCGGCAGTGCCCTGGATCTCGATGAAGGATCCCTGCTCGTTCATAACAATGTTCATGTCCACCTCGGCTTGGCTGTCTTCCTCATAGCACAGATCCACAAGTACCTCTCCCTGCACAATTCCCACCGAAAGGGCCGCCACCTGCTGCCGCAGCGGGGATCCCTGGGCCGGATCCAGCGCCCCCTGTTTGTACAGCCAAGTGATGGCGTCGTGCAGGGCCACATACCCCCCTGTGATCGCGGCGGTGCGAGTGCCGCCATCGGCCTGCAGCACATCGGCATCGACGGTGATGGTACGGGATCCCAGCTTGCGAAAATCCAAGGCGGCGCGCAGACTGCGCCCGATGAGCCGTTGAATCTCGGCAGTACGGCCCGATAGTTTCAACATTTCCCGCGGCTGTCGTTGTTGCGTGGCTCCGGGCAACATGCGGTACTCAGCCGTCAGCCAGCCTTGGCCGGTGTTCTGCAGAAAAGGGGGAACTTCTTCGGCCACACTGGCGGTGCAAAGGACATGGGTATGGCCGAACTTGACCAACACCGAGCCAGGGGCATAGCGGGTAAAGTGGCGCTCAAAAGAAACCGGGCGCAATTGAGCAGCGGTGCGATTATCTGGGCGTTGCCAGCTCATGGACAGTTCAAAAAGGGATCCCTCGCATTGTCAACCATGTCTGCCCAATGCGGCTCAGCTAGAAATCGCAGGAGCCCCGCACTGTACCCGTAGGGTCAGTGTCGGGAGGAATGCGGAAGTTATGA
>NZ_JANSHW010000559.1:0-1215 GCF_047461815.1 Synechococcus sp. R6-10 | reverse complement strand
CCTTTGATGCGGAAGCAGGGGGGGTGATTTCCGCCGGCGGCGTGGGATTTGACATCTCCTGCGGCGTGAGAACCTTGCGAACCGGGCTAAAGCGCGAGGAAGTGGAGGAGATGGCAGAGCCCCTAGCCAATGCCCTGTACGCGAGCGTACCGGTAGGGCTCGGCAGCCGCAGCAAGATCTCCTTGAGCGACAAAGAGATGGAAGCTATGCTCGAAGGCGGAGCAGAATGGGCTGTTGCTCAGGGCTACGGCAAGAAAGAGGATCTGGAGCGCATCGAAGAACATGGCCGCATGCGCGGAGCAATGCCGAGCGAAGTCTCCGCCTACGCCCGTGAGCGCCAGCGGCGCGAGATGGGAACCCTCGGTTCGGGTAACCACTACCTCGAAGTCCAAGTTGTTGACGAGATCTACGATCCCGAGATTGCCAAAGGCTTTGGCCTTAAGTCGGGGGAAGTGGTGATTACTATCCACTGCGGCTCCCGTGGCTTGGGTCACCAGATCGGCACTGAGTACTTGAAGAAGATGCAACAGGCGGCTAAAGAACACGGCATAGAGCTACCTGATCGCGAGCTGGCCTGTGCGCCCTTGAAGTCCAAAGTGGGGCAAAGCTACCTGGGAGCAATGCGGGCGGCAACCAACTGCGCTTTGGCTAACCGCCAGATCATCACCTACTGGGTGCGCGAGGTGTTCGCTGAGCTTTTCCCCAAAGCTGAACTCGACCTTATTTACGACGTCTCCCACAACACCTGTAAGGAGGAAACCCACGAGATAGAGGGGAAAAAGCGCCGCCTGTTCGTTCACCGCAAAGGGGCAACGCGCGCTTTTGGGCCTGGCCACCCAGAGCTTCCTCAAGCTTTTCGCTCTATCGGTCAGCCCGTCATCATCGGTGGCTCCATGGGCACGGCTTCCTACATTCTGGTCGGCACCGCGCAAGGGGAGGCCCTTTCCCTCTCCTCAGCCTGCCACGGCGCTGGGAGGGCGATGAGTCGCAACCAGGCCCTCAAAGCCTGGACAGGGCAGGAGATTATCGAACAACTGAGACGGCGCGGCGTCATCGTGCGCAGTCCCTCTTTGCGGGGGGTAGCTGAAGAAGCGCCCCAGGCCTACAAAAACGTCGACAAAGTGGTGCGCGCTGCCGATCAAGCCAAGATTGCGAAACTTGTAGCGCGCTTAAAGCCAATTCTGTGTATCAAAGGCTAGCTATTTGCTGAAAGGG
>NZ_JANSHW010000558.1:0-827 GCF_047461815.1 Synechococcus sp. R6-10 | reverse complement strand
ACCTGGTAGTTAAACGCATAGATGGGCACATAGGTGAAGGGATTACTCACCCAGGTTCCTGCCGCCGCCGCCAGCTTGTTGCCCCGAAACGGAACAGCCAACACCAGAGCGGCCAACGTTTGAAAGCCGAAGATGGGGAAACAGCCGGCAAAAACCCCTACCGCCAAGCCACGGGCAATTTCTTTTGGCGACGATTGCAGCCGCAACAGGCGCAGATAAAGATAGCGCAGCCAACGCTTCCAGGAAGGATCCCGGCGGGCTAGGGTCGGCCCTGGTAGAGATCCAGAGTAGGATCTGGAATAAAGCTTAAGGGATCCCGGCGAAGGCCAGGAGAAAGAGGGCAGCCTCAACCAAAAGAGGGGGCTCATGGTGGCAAGGGGGCAACTGAGAGAAGGTGTTAAGTCCTGTAAATCCAGTGTATCTTTCCTGCCGTCGGCGACAAAGGGCTATCGGCAAATCTGGGCCGGCAGCACCTGGGTGATGCTGAGGGATCAGTTTGCTCAGTTTACAAAGTAAGCAGTTAGCTGAGCTTGTCCACCAAGGCCAGCAGAAAGTTAAGACTCAAGTAGGAAACCAACACCAGCAAAAACAGGAACAGGGCAATGCTCAGCCCGGATCGCAGGGATCCCGATTTCATTTTGGGATCAGGCTTTTCGGGGGGAGTTGTCATCTGGAGTTCTGGGGAAGACTGTGAATCTAGGATCCCATCTTGGCTGTGCAGGTGTACCCATCGGCTTACTTTCCGAAGATTGAAGGCCTGATACATTTACGCTGAACACTGCTGAACATCACTGTTCAACTATGCAGCGATAGCATTCTGTTTGTTT
>NZ_JANSHW010000557.1:0-2186 GCF_047461815.1 Synechococcus sp. R6-10 | reverse complement strand
CCTGAGCCGAGGCCATCTCGACTGTAGTGCCCGCATAGAAGACTGCCACTCGATCTGCCACCGACAACGCCGCCTGAATATCGTGTGTAATCAACATAACGCCTCGGCCCTCCTGGGCCAGCTCCCGCAGATGGGCAAGGGTCTCAGCCACCACCTCCGCGTCCAAGCCTGGCGTGGGCTCGTCGGCTATCACCAGCTTGGCTCTGCTAACTGCCGCCGTCGATACCAGCACCCGCCGTGCCATGCCTCCGGAGAGCTGGAAAGGGTAGAGGCCCTCTGTTCCCGGCGGCAAGCTATAGCGGGCAAAGATGCGGCTCACTGCTCTACGGGCCTCGCCTTGGGAGGCACCGCTGAGCCGAGCTACCCGCTGTACCTGGGATCCTACTTGCATGAGGGGATCCAGGTAGTCCACAGACTGGGGGATGAGAGCAATGGCCTTGCCGCGCAGTTGCCTACACCGCTCAGGGGTCAAGGGCTGCCCCTGAAATAGGAGAGTACCGCGCAGGGTAGCGTTCTCTGGCAAAAGACCCAAGAGGGCATGGGCCAGCAAACTTTTGCCCGATCCGCTGGCCCCCACCACTGCCACCACCTCCCCTGCCTTAACCTCCAGATCCAGATCTGTAATCACCTGAAGGTAGCGGCGGCGCAGCCCCCGCTCGTATCGGCTGAACCTAATGTTTAGGCCGGAGACCACCAACATTTCCCTACTCCTGAGCCGTACGCGGATTGAGAAGGGCCTGCAGGTTTTCTCCCAGCCAGTCAAAAGCCTTGACCGACAGCAGCAGCAGCAGTCCAGGCATAACCCCCAGCCACCAGTAGCCGGTGGAGAGGTGGCGCATGGATTCGGCCAGAATAATGCCGATGGCCGGTAGGTGCGGCGAAATACCTACCCCAATGAATGAGAGGGCTGCTTCGTGCAAAATGGCGTGGGGAAACAGCAGAATAAGTCCCACTAGGAGCTGGGGCAAAATGTGAGGCATCATATGGTAGCGGGCAACCCAGAGGGAAGAGCGGCCCAGTCGGTAAGAACTCTGGACATAGTCAGAACTGCTGACCTGTAACACCTCGGCCCGCACCAGGCGCGCTAGGCTGGGCCAGTGGGTGAGGGCAACGGCAACAATGACTCCCCGAACTCCGCCGCCGACAGCAAAAGCTATAAGGATCTGCACCACCAGGTGAGGCAGGCTGAAACATAGGTCAATCATCCAGCAGATCGAGGCATCCACCCAGCCTCCCACCGTGCCACCCACCAAACCCAAAACAGCGGCGATCACCACGCTGACGGCGGCAGCCAGCATGCCTACCCACAGACTAAGGGACATCCCGTGCAAGGATCGGGCCAGCATATCCCGCCCCAGCCAGTCGGTGCCGAAGGGATGGGCCAGGGAAGGAGGCTGATTCCGCTGAGTTAGGTTCGGGCTCAGTCCGGTATCGCCGATAAGCCCAGCGCTGCAGAGGATAGACACCAAAAAAAAAGCACACAGTCCAATTGCCCACAGAGTCTGCCGCCTGCGCTCTCCTTTGACAGAGGACTCTGAGAATTTCATCCCCCCATCGGCATCAGCAGCAGCAACACGAGGCGATGCAAAAGGGATCATCCTATCCTCCCGCCAAGGCGAATGCGTGGATCGACAATCTGGTAGGACAGGTCAGCTAGGGTATTGCCGGCATAGACAAACAAGGCGCTGAAAAACACAATGCCCACCAACAGAGGCACATCACCGCGCAAAGCTGCCTGTACCGTTGCTTGTCCCAGTCCTGGATAAGCAAACACCTGTTCCACTAACACTGAGCCACCAAACAGTTCCCCAAAGGAGGCAAATTGCAGCGTCAGCGCAGGCAGCAAGATATTCCGCAAGCCGTGGTACCACAGGATCCCAGCCAGGCTTTCCCCCTGGGCACGAGCAAACAGCACATAGTTGCTGTGCAACACGTCAATGAGCTTCTGACGAGTGTGCAAGGTGATGTTGGCAACGCCGATGACAGTTAGGGTGAAAGCAGGCAAGAGCAAGTGGTGTAAGCGCTGCCAAAAAGTCACCTCCTCCGCCAACGCGCCAGGTGGCGCGGCGCAACAGATAGGTGTTAGACCCAGCTCTACCGAAAACGCGATCAAGAGTAGCAGCGCCACCCAGAAAGGGGGAGAAGAGGCGAGGGTGTAGGCGTAAAGACGAATACCGCGGTCAACC
>NZ_JANSHW010000556.1:0-1468 GCF_047461815.1 Synechococcus sp. R6-10 | reverse complement strand
AAGGACTCCGTCCTGCTGACGGGAAGGGTGGCCCGCGCTCTATCCACAGGACGAGCGCCGGGAGGATGTCACCATACTCCCCTGCCCAAAGGCAGAGGATTCTGGCTCTTGGTTCCAAGACAGCACTTGCCGTATCGGGTTGCCCCTTTACGACAGCGGTGCCCATCTCCCCAAGCGGGGCAGTTCCCTTCTGCCCTAAGTACCGTTGAAGAGAAAGGGCAAAACCTATTCAGGTTGCTTGCGTAGTCGCCGGACTACCGGGTTTTTTAAGTGGTTGACTACTCTACTACTGGTCTAGAGTACAGCACAAAAGCTGCCGTGAACGGCAGGGCTTTAGACCCAATTCTTTGGTAAAACAATTGCCAATAAAATGCCAATAAAAGGCTACCCGCTTGCTCGCCTTGCAGGGGCCAACTCAAGCGCTAGACCAAGAGAGCCAAGGTTTTTTTAACTCAGCACAGGTGTCTTTGGGGCAAGGGATCCATCCGACAAGCGCCAACCGACTGCCAGTTGTTTCTAACTGACGGCCACGGGCGACTTAGCGGCAGCAGCAGCGCGATTTTCCTCTTCCTCAGGAGGGACAACGGCAAACTCGATGTGATTGAGCAGGGTGGTCACGAAGGCGAAGAGCAAGAAAGGCAGGGAGATCACCAAAATCAGAGCAATGGTGAGAAAAGCGTAGAGGGGGCTATTCATCAGGGAGAGGGCAGCGGCCAAGCTGGCAAAGATGACAATCAGCCAAACGATGATCTGGCCGTAGATATCTCCAAAGGAGAGGGTGCAGGTGAAGCGGTAGCGGGTGTGGGTGTTCATGGCAGTTCCTCTGGATAGCCTGGATGGTTCGATCCTAAGGACAGATCAAGCCCCATCCTGAGAAATATGTCGAGATTTTAGACGAGAGACGAGGAGATGCCTCTCTTTGCTAAGAAATATCTCAAGAATCGGCTGAGAAAGAGGGGATCCGCCGTCTGGAAGGAGGCAGGATGCTACCCTCAAGATTGGGAACCGTTTCTTGCAGGCAGCAGCCATGTGTATTTGTATTCACTGCTACTACGTGGATCGCTGTACCACCTACCATGCCGTGGAAGCGCAGCATCAGCAACCTCATCTCACACTGACGCCGGATTTTGAGCCGCAGGGCCCCCAGATCAATGTCAATATCCGCAATGGGGGCACCGAGATGGAATGGGATGTGGTGGGCTGCCAGAGCTTTCGCGAGGAACGGAACAAATGGGCGCGACTTCGTCCCTATGAGGCGGTTCCCACGTAAGATCCAAGAGCGGCCTGGATTTCCAGGGAGTTTCTTGCCCGGCCAGGTTAGAACTCTTCAGCTAGAAATCGCAGGAGCCCCGCACTGTACCTGTAGGGTCAGTGCCGGGAGGAATGCGAGGTTACAATAGAACTATGACCCAAGTCCTGACCGTATCCTGCAAGCTCAAGGTGTCCCAGTCGCAAGCCGCCAAGTTGG
>NZ_JANSHW010000555.1:0-767 GCF_047461815.1 Synechococcus sp. R6-10 | reverse complement strand
GCGCCTACCAGATCCACACCTTGGCGGGGCGAATCGTGCCGCAGGTGCGGGCAGATGGGCTGGTCACGGTGGACATGGGGATCCCTCGCCTTTTGGCCAAGCAGATCCCCACCACCTTGGTCGAACCGGATGAGAAGGTCATTCGGCAGCCGCTTGCAGTGGCCGGGCGAGAGTGGCGGGTGACGGCGGTGAGCATGGGCAACCCCCATTGTGTGGTCTTCCTGGAAGAAGAGGGATCCCTGGAGGAGCTGGATTTGGTGGCTGTGGGCCCCCTGTTTGAGCATCATCCGGCCTTTCCTGAGCGCACCAACACCGAATTTGTGCAGGTGCTCAGCCCGACTCGTTTGCGCTTGCGGGTTTGGGAACGGGGAGCAGGGGCAACGCTGGCCTGTGGGACGGGTGCCTGTGCTGTTTTGGTGGCTGCTGTTTTGGAGGAGCGCGCAGAATCGCAAGCTACAGTAGAACTGCCGGGAGGAAATCTGGAAATTCGCTGGGATCCGAGCACACAGCACGTGTGGATGACCGGCCCTGCCCTACACGTCTTCAGCGGCACCACTGCCGGTTGAGAACTAGGCTCCCAGACCCAACAGGAGGATGGCCAGGAGGCCGAGGATCCCATAGGCAACGCTCCAGCCCTGCCGCCAGATCAGCGCCACTGCCAGGCCCAATAAGACCAAGCCCAAGCCCAGGCCAAGGCGGAGAAATAGAGGGTGTACAAACTGGCTGAGGGAGCGTTTGAGCCAGGGGAAGATCACCCCCAAGGCGAA
>NZ_JANSHW010000554.1:0-806 GCF_047461815.1 Synechococcus sp. R6-10 | reverse complement strand
GTGTAGAGCTAGGGGATCCACCTCGAAACAGTGAATAGCCGCCTCAGGGTGAAGAGTTCTGAAACAAGCGCTGGCCACGCCCACCCCCGCTCTCACATCCACGACAACCCTGACATCAGAAAGAACAGAAACAGCAGGCTGATAGACTCGACTAAGTCTGGCCACCGTTCCTTCGTACTCGACGCCTTCGTACCCCCGCAACCAAGCTGACGGAGCAGAGCTGCCCTTTTGGATTAAGTCAATGAGAAAAGTTTCTGTTATGTTTCCCGCATTGGCAAAGAGGAGCTGGGTGTCTTCTCCCAGGATGAAAGCAAAGCTGGTTCTCAAAGGCCGCCCCAGCCGCTGCAAGTCTCCCACCGTGCACACCACCGCATCAAAGCTAGGCCAACTGCTCGGCTCCCCCCTCACCTCATGAACTCGCTCGGGCACTCCCTTCTGCTGCAGCAGACCACAGGGATCCCCAAACCCCTCTTCCACGTACAGCTCCAGCCGCGGCAAGTCCAGCAAGTCCGCGGCTATCACCCCAGGACAGCCTCGGCCAACAAATACCCTCAGTCGCTCCTGCACGCGATGCAGCTCTTGAATGGGCTCGTAGATTCCTAGTCGTGTGTCTATCCAGGCAGAGCTGGCCGTGCTGACAAAGTAGCGCACATCAGAGCGGGGCGAGTAACGAAAGGGCTCCGGCAGCTCTCCCCCAAACACCCAGTCCAGCAGGTTCTGAATGCGGTGGCGGGGATGCCAGTGTTGGTCGAAAGTGTGATAAGCGCGGCGGGCAATTTGAATGGCCTCCTGGGGATGGTCTAGGT
>NZ_JANSHW010000553.1:0-2075 GCF_047461815.1 Synechococcus sp. R6-10 | reverse complement strand
CGCAGGAGAGACGATCCCCGGAGAAGATTTCCAAAATCCTAAAGAAAAAATACCTACGAAAGGAGAGGCTTTGGGGATGGAGTGCGGGGATGGGCCGGTACCTTACCGCTTTTCGAGCCCCTTGCACAGAGGGGTGCTGCGCAGCCGCTACAAGCGGTTTTTGGCCGATGTGGAGCTGGAAAACGGGCAACAGATCATCGCTCATTGCCCCAACACGGGGCCGATGAGTGGGGTCTGTCAGGTGGGGGCACCTGTGTACCTCTCCCATCACCCGGAGCCAAAACGGAAACTGGCCTACACCTGGGAGATGATCCAGGTGGATGGGGTATGGGTGGGGATCAACACCAGCTTGCCCAATCGCCTGGTGGACTGGGGGCTGGAGCGAGGGTGGTTTCCTCAATTGGCAGGGTTTTCTCGCCGGCAACGGGAGGTGACCTGCGGCAGGAGCAAAATCGACTTTCTGCTGACAGGAGACTCTGGCTCGGCCTATTTGGAGGTGAAGAATACCACCTGGGCTGTGGGATCCCGCGCGCTGTTTCCCGATACGGTGACCACTCGCGGCCAAAAACACCTGGAAGATTTGATCGCGGTGCGCCAACAGGGTCAGCGTGCCCTGCTGATGTACTGGATCAATCGCGCCGATTGCACCGAGTTTGCCCCCGGCGAAGAACGGGATCCCCGCTATGCCCGTCTGTTTCGTGAGGCCCTGCAGGTCGGGGTAGAGATGTTGCCCTATCGGGTCGAGGTTTCGCCGGCAGGGATCCGCCCCTTGGGTTTGGCCAAAATCGTTGTCTAGGCACCCCAAAAGAAGGGTCAGGCTCTCTGGAAACGGCTGGGGATCGCCTATAATTCTGTTTTCTCCAGATTCTTCCATTTTCCAGGCATTTGAGGACCATGAGCGAACCTTCCTCCCGTCCTCATCACATTGTTCTCACCTCCCATCCCTCCCCTTATGGGACGCAAGCCCA
Source organism: Synechococcus sp. R6-10 (assembly GCF_047461815.1). Classification (NCBI taxonomy): domain Bacteria; kingdom Bacillati; phylum Cyanobacteriota; class Cyanophyceae; order Synechococcales; family Synechococcaceae; genus Synechococcus; species Synechococcus sp. R6-10. The sequence continues at coordinate 1,107 of NZ_JANSHW010000553.1, read as the reverse complement.
GCCGATCCGCTGGGGAGCCTTGGATCCGCTGCGGCGGGGGCCGGTGGTGGGTAGCCTAACCAATCTTGCCCATCGCAATGTCATCGGCACCCATGCGGGAGCCTACGCTGTTTACCGGGCATTGGCTGTGGCCAGTGGCTCTTTGCAGGCGGATCACCGCGCCGATTTAACCCATACTGCCCCGGTGGTGTCGATTGGCCCTCACCCAAGCTGGGGAGATCCAGACCGGATTGTGTCTTTGGATCCCTGGGGAGCAGTTGTGGGGGAAGTCTTTGCCCCCCTCTATGCCCAGGGCTACGATATTCGCCCTACTATTGCCATTACTCAGGCCCACATCCACATGCCAGAACTGCAGGAGGCGGTCAACAAAGGGCGGTTACGGGTGGATGGCCGGATCCTCAAAGACAATGGCAGCCTGGTGGTCACCAAAGCCGCAATCGAGCCGGTCTGGTACCTGCCGGGGATCGCCAAACGATTGCAGGTGAGCGAAAGCCTGCTGCGCCGCACCCTCTTCGAGCAGACGGGAGGCATGTTTCCAGAATTGGTGACCCGTCCAGACCTATCGGTGTTTTTGCCGCCCATCGGTGGCCAGACGGTGTACATCATCGGGCAAGTGGCCGCCATCACCGACCCGGCTTTGCCCCTGGCGGTGCGGGTTCACGACGAATGCAATGGTTCCGATGTGTTTGGCTCGGATATTTGCACCTGCCGCCCCTACCTGGTGCATGGCATTGAGGAATGCGTTAAGACGGCCCAGGCCGGTGGAGCTGGGGTGATTGTGTACCTGCGCAAAGAAGGCCGCGCCTTGGGGGAGGTGACCAAATTTTTGGTCTACAACGCCCGCAAGCGCCAGGAAGGAGGGGATCGGGCTGATGCCTACTTCGCCCGTACCGAGTGTGTGGCAGGGGTGCAAGACATCCGGTTTCAGGAGTTGATGCCGGATGTGCTCCATTGGCTGGGCATAACCCGAATCGATCGCCTGATTTCCATGAGCGACCTCAAGTATCGAGCCATCACCAACTCCGGCATTGAGGTTCTGCAGCGGGTGCCCATCCCAGAAGAGCTGATCCCGGCGGATGCCCGTGTGGAGATCGAGGCCAAAAAAGC
>NZ_JANSHW010000552.1:0-10921 GCF_047461815.1 Synechococcus sp. R6-10 | reverse complement strand
GCGAGGTAAAGCCGATTTACATTTTTTGATTTCATCGCTTCTTGCCTTCGCGGTAGAAAAAGACTGGAAACAAGGCGAGCCAGCTTCTCCTCGTCTGCCCAGTTGAGGTTGCCAGCAGCGGCTGAGGCTCCTTAGCCCAAGTCCGATCCCTTGGATGAAGGCCTGGATCTGGGAGCGAGCTTCGCTTGCTCATCTTGGTTCTATCGGCTTCGATCCCGTCGGCGGTTCTGTGAGTTAAACAGCACCTCTCGGCACTGGGGATCCAAGCAGTGTTGCATTCCTGGCCGGCAGGTGCTCTCTGGGCCGTTGCAGGGAATGTGGATTCATAACCTCTTTTACTTTCGCTAGGGAGATTCAAAACCATGAACGATGTATTTGGCAAAGTTGTTGCCCAAGCTGACTCCAAAGGCGCTTTTTTGGGAGAGAACGAGTTTGCCGCTCTCCAGCAGGTAATTGCTGAGGGGAACAAGCGTTTGGATGCTGTGAACCGCCTCACCAGCAATGCCTCCAAGATCGTGACCGATGCCATCCGTCAGTTGTTTGCCGAGGAGCCCAATTTGAACGCTCCCGGTGGGCCTGCCTACCCCAGCCGCAATGTGGCTGCCTGTATGCGGGACATGGACATTATTCTCCGCTACATCACCTACGCCGTGGCAGCCGGAGATGCCAGTGTGCTGAACGAGCGCTGCTTGAACGGCCTGCGGGAAACCTATCAAGCCTTGGGCACCCCCGGTAGCTCGGTGGCCAACGGCATCCAAAAGATGAAAAAGGCTGCGGTGGCGGTGGTAAACGACCCCAACGGCATCACCCGGGGGGACTGCAGCGCTCTGATTGCCGAAATCGAATCCTACTTCGATCGCGCTGCTGCCGCTGTGGTTTGATCCCTTGTGGACTGAAGTTTCTGTTGTGTCCGGATCCAGTTGTGAAGACCTCTCTGGGATCTAAGACAACTCGGGTTGGCAGGGGATCCCTAGAAAAGTAACCTGTTTTGCAGCGATTTTGCAGTTGAGACTTTGAATCTTTTGCTTTGTTTTTTGCATTGAGCTTGAGTTAAGTAAAGGAGCGTTTTGAATCATGCAAACCCCAATTGTTGACGCCATCGCCACTGCCGACAGCCAAGGGCGCTACCTGAGCAACAGCGAATTGCAGGCCATCAATGGCCGTTTTCAGCGGGCTGCCGCCAGCATGGAAGCCGCTCGAGTTCTGAGCAGCCGTGCCGACGAGCTGGTGCGCGGTGCCACCGAAGCCGTTTACGCCAAGTTCCCCTACACCACCCAACCCGGTGGGCAGTGCCACACCCAAGCCGGCAAAGACAAGTGCGCCCGCGACGTGCGCCACTACCTGCGCTACATCACCTACTGCTTGGTAGCCGGTGGCACCGGTCCTCTGGACGAGTATCAGTTGGCCGGGATCCGCGAAATCAACGCCGCTTTTGAACTCTCCCCCAGTTGGTTCATCGAAGCCCTGCGCTACATCAAAGCCAACCACGGCCTGACCGGGCAAGCGGCCACCGAAGCCAACACCTACATCGACTACGCCATCAACGCGCTCAGCTAAACCCTTGGCTTGGGATCCCTCTAAAAGGGCGACGCCGGCTAGCCAGTTGGCTCATCCCATAAACCAGGGGGGATGGCGAGGGAAGGTTGTTGAGGGCAACGGTGGTGAGCCTGCTACGTTGCGGAGAGATACGTTTGACCACGTGGGTTTGCGGATCAGTCTCCCCAATAGGAAGGCGCCACTGTTGCTCTTCTGCAGCTTGGGGCTGCCGATTTTTGATTTCTAATTTTAGTTTTCGATTTCTACAGTCGTTTCAGGCTAGGGTGAGACGCCTGGGCTATTGATCGCGCCAGCGGGACGGAGTCCTTGAAAAGCCTTTTGGCCCCCTGCATTATTGCTCCGCAACGCCGACGCGACGACGCAACCAACACTTTAGGTGTGGGTACAATGTCCTAGCTTGAATCGAAATGACCCTAAACGCAAGCTTGTTCTCAATCTGTGTCCATTCAGTTCAATCGGGGGAATTAGCATGAGTGCAATTACAGCGGCAAGCCGGATGGGGATCCGGGGCATTACGGAGACCACCCCACTGGAGTTGCGCCCCAACGCCAGCCAGGATCAGCTCAATGCGGTGCTGCGGGCCATCTACCGTCAGGTGCTGGGCAACGACCATTTGTTTGGGGCCGATAGGAAGGAGCTAGCCAGTGCGGAATCGCTGCTGCGCCAGGGCAGCCTGACGGTGCGGGAGTTTGTGCGATGGATCGCCAAGTCCGAAGCCTACAAAAAGCGGTTTTTCTACCCCAACTCGCAAACCCGGGCCATCGAGCTCAATTTCAAGCATCTGCTGGGACGCGCTCCCACCAGCCCCAAAGACATCGCCCGCCATTTGGACATCTACCAATCTGGCGGCCACAGCGCGGAGATCGATTCCTACATCGACAGCCCAGAATACCTAGAAGCTTTTGGAGACAACATCGTCCCCTACCCGCGTGGGTTTGAATACCGCAAGGCTCATTCCACCCGCGACTTTACCAATCTCTTCGCTCTCTACGGGGGCTACGCCAACAACGATCGCTCCCAAGGGCCCAGACCCCGTTTGATGATGCCTTTGGCCACCGGGTTTACCCCGGCCATTCGCCGCATTGGGGTGCGGGGGCTGCTGCCGCCCAGCCCCATTTCCAAACACCTGGGGCCGCCAACGGGCCAGTCGGATCGCATGTTCTGTGTGGAAGTGACCCGGCTGCTGAATCCGCCTTCGGCGCTGGCCACTTCCAGCCGAGTGCGCAAATCCAACCAGCAGATTTTCGTCTCTGCCGATCAACTGTCGGCGACAATGCAGCGGTTGCTCAAATCGGGCGCCAAGATCGTCAGTGTCCGCAGCGCTTGATCCCTTCTCGGTGTCCTCTCCGTTGTTGATTCCATGACCACTGCTGTTCCTCTGGATCCCGATCCATCGGTGGATCTCACCCCGGCTGGACAAATCGCCAAGCTGCGCCACGGGGATCCGGGGGAACGCTACTATGCCGCTTGGTGGCTGGGGCGCATGCGCATCGTCGAAGGGATCCCGGCCCTGATCGAGGCCCTGGCCGATGAAACGGATCGCACCGCTCAAGGGGGATATCCGCTGCGGCGCAACGCTGCTCGTGCTTTGGGTAAACTGGGATCCCTCGCCGGGATCCCTCCCCTGAAGGCGGCTTTGTCTTGCTCCGATGGCCAAGTGGTGGCAGCGGCTGCCCAGGCGCTGGTTGAGATTGCCCTTGCCAACAACCTCCATAGGGATCCCGACGAAGTGGAAAAGCTGGGATCCGCTTTGCTAGAAGGGCTGCGCCGTGTGGAGCGAGGACTGCAGACGGAAGCCCAAGCCGCCCTAGAAGCCATTGTCGAGGCTCTTGGACAACTGCAAGTGACCGCTGCTCTGGAGCCAATCTGTCCCTACCTAGAGCACACTTCCATCCGTTTGCAATGTGCGGCGGCACGGGCCTGCTATCGTCTCACTGGGGATCCGACTTTTGCTCAGCGCCTGCTGTCGGTGTTGAATCACCACAACATCCATCTGCGGCGGGCTGCCCTTTTGGATTTGGGGGCCAGTGGCTATTTGCCGGCAGCACAAGCCATTGCGGTGGCGGCGGTGGAGGCCAACCTGAAGCTTCTTGCCCTCAAACAGTTGGTGGAAATCAACCTAGAACATCAAAAGATCCCCGGTGCTGAGCTGCACCAGGTGCTGCGGCTGATCGACGAGCTGCTGTGAGCGGTGGTGCTTCTGGGCCCTTGCTGTTCACATTAGCGGGACGGAGTCCTTTGCAACTGACCTATCAAGGCATTGCCCATGAGTTTGTGCATCCCTCTGGGGTAATTCAAAGCCGTCAGAATGTGCCCGCTCGGCACCGGGGTTTGGGGTGGAGCTGGCCAGCTCAATCCCTAGCCGTGGCGCTGCCTCAGTCTTTCCCCCTCACCTATCGAGGTATTGCCCTCGATCCTGGAGCAAGGGTGACGGCAGGGATCCCTGAGGTGCAAGGGAGCCCGGCAGCGGCTGTCTCCTCTCGGAAGCACTTCATGACCTTGGTCGAGGAAACCCATCGGCGGAACCTGCTGCACCGGCTGCAGGAGCGCATCCGTTCTGCTCAAGCCCGTGGGGATGAGCATCTGTTGCAGCAACTGGAACAGGAACGGCAACTGTTGGCCTGACAAGCTCGCTGCCTGCCCAAGGGATCCAGCTAATGCCCGACAATTGCCCAGAAGGGTTCGATATTCCCGATAATGGGAAGCGGCTCCTGGGATTCAAAGAGGGATCCGGGATCAGTTTGTTGTTGAGGCAGTGGTTGGGGTGCAGGACACAAGGTAATGGAGGAGTCTGCCACTCAGGAAGAGATCCCTGGGGGATCTCCTTCAGCAGGGCCATCCCGTTCGTTGGTGTCGGTGGCGGGCTTGGTGGCCGGGGCGACCTTGCTCAGTAAGGGCATAGGCTTCGTTCGCCAAGCTTTGATTGCAGCAGTGTATGGCTCGGGGCCGGAGTACAGCGCCTTCGGGGTAGCCTACATCCTGCCCGGTTTTCTGTTGATTCTGCTGGGAGGGATCAACGGCCCTTTCCACAGCGCCATCGTCAGTGTCCTCAAAAAGCAGCGGGATCGGGACAGGGAGGATGCGGCTGCCTGGCTGGAATCCATTTCCACCTTGGTAGGCTGCCTGCTCCTGCTGGTCAGCTTGGGCCTTTGGTGGGGAGCGGACTGGGTGGTGCGCCTGAATGCGCCGGGAGCCAGCCCCGAAGTCCATGCTCTGGCCGCTGCGCAACTGCGGATCATGGCCCCTTTGGCCTTGCTCTCGGGGTGGATTGGCATCGGCTTTGGAGCGCTGAATGCTGCCGAACACTACGCCTTGCCTGCCCTTAGCCCGCTGATCTCCAGCTTGGCGGTGATCGGGATCCTGGTCACGCTGGGATGGACGGGGATCCCAACTTTGCTGGCCTGGGGCGTGCTCATCGGGGCCATTGCCCAATGGTTGGCCCAAATTCCGCTCCAGATGCGGTTAGGGCTGGGGCGACCGCGCCTGCGCTTTGAGTGGGGATCCCCGCAGGTACGGGCGGTGGGCTTGCTGATGTTGCCGGCGGTGATCTCCTCCGGGATGATCCACATCAATGTTTATGTGGATCTGTTTTTTGCCTCTTTCGTACCTGGGGATCGCACCATCGGCAACTTGGGATATGCCCAGCTTCTGGTACAAACGCCGCTGGGGATCCTCTCCAACATGGTGCTGGTGCCCTTGATGCCTCTCTATGCCCAGTTGGCAGGGGATGGATCCCGTTGGCCGGAGCTGCGCCAGCGTATCCGCCAAGGGCTGATGCTTACGGCAATTGTGACCCTGCCCCTGTCGATGCTGTTGGTGGCTTTGGCCGAGCCCATTGTCCAAGTGGCCTACCAGCGGGGGCGCTTTACGCCGGAGGTGACACAAGAGGTGGCAGCCCTGCTCATGGCCTATGGTCTGGGGATGACCGGTTACCTGCTGCGGGATGTGCTGGTGCGGATCTTCTATGCCCTGGAGGATGGGGCTACGCCTCTGCGCATTAGCAGCATGGCCATTGGCCTGAATGCCCTACTGGACTTTCTATTTTTGCAGGCTTTTGGAGCGCCGGGCATTGCCCTGGCCACCGCCGGCGTCAACCTGATAGCCGTGATCGGACTGGGGATCCGCCTCCACCAGCGCCTGCCAGGGATCCCTTGGCGGGAGATGGGACAAGCCCTACTGCCATTGCTGGGGAGCACCGTCCTGGCCGGGGGGCTCAGCCATTGGCTGTGGAGGCAAATGCGCCCGCTGGAGCTGTTGGGATCCCCGCTCCTCACCGCCGTCATTGGGGCCGGGCTGGCCGCGGGTTTAGGTCTAAGCTTGTTCGCCGCCGGAGCTCTCTACCTGCGGATCCCAGAAGTGGAGTGGGCAGCAGCCCGACTGCGGAAACGGGTAGGACGCTGGGGGAGCCAGTGGGCAAGCCGGAACTAGCTGATAGCTTCCAGGTAATCTCGCACGCGGTTGCGCCGCTTCGGCTGACGCAGCTTCTGCAGAGCTTTGGCCTCAATTTGCCGCACCCGCTCTCGCGACAGATCCAAGGCGCGACCGATTTCCGCCAGCGAATAGGTGCGCCCATCCCCCAAGCCGAAACGCATGCGGATCACATCCCGCTCGCGGCTGGTGAGATCCGAGAGCAACTGCTGTAGATCGCGATGCAGGGCTTCCCGCATCATGGTCTCTTCTGGAGAAATGTCGTCAGTTTCCAGCAAATCCCCCAGTTCGGTGTCCTTGTCTTTGCCCACCTTGGTTTCCAGAGAAACCGAGCGGGGCACCCGTACCAACAGTTCCCGCACCTGGGGCGGGGTCATCTCCAACTCGGAGGCGATGTCTTCGATGGTGGGGGTGCGGCCCTTTTCCTGGGAGAGCTTGCGCTGCGCTTTTTTGATCTTGTTCAGCTTCTCGGTGATGTGGACGGGCAGGCGGATGGTGCGGCTTTGGGTGGCAATGGCGCGGGTAATGCCCTGCCGGATCCACCAGTAGGCGTAGGTGCTGAAGCGGTAGCCCTTTTTTGGGTCGAACTTTTCCACCGCCCGCTCTAGGCCCAGCGTACCCTCTTGGATCAGATCCAACAGCTCCAAGCCGCGGTTTTGGTACTTTTTCGCCACCGACACCACCAGGCGCAGGTTGGCCTTGATCATGTGTTCTTTGGCACGCTTGCCAATCCGCTGAATCTGCTGCAGCTTTTCAGGGGTCAGTTGCGCCCACTCGGGGTACTGGTTAGCCTTGGCCACCCATTCCGCAAGAGTGGGATCCCGTCCCAACTCTTTCTGCAGGCGCAGGCGCAAATCCAAGAGCTTCATGTAGTCTTGGACTTTTTGGGCCAGGGCCACCTCTTCATCGCGCCCCAAAAGAGGAACACGACCAATCTCCTGTAAATAGAGGCGCACCAGATCAGTGGAGCGGCGGGTTGGCTCCTCTTCCAGAAACTCGCCATCGGCCAGATCCACCTCTGCTTCTTCGGCAGCATCGAGGAGATCGGCGGGTCCATCCAACAAAATGTCGTTGAGTTCAGGTTCGTAGTTAGACATGTAGGGTGTTGCTGATGTAGCGACAGAGGTAGCAGTTCAGTGGGCTGAGAGAGGAATGGTCAGTGATGTGGAGCAAGTTAAGCTTAAGTGTTCCCCAACGGTAACTTCGCGCCTGCTCAACGCCTTACAGCAGTCAGAGGAAATCATACATTGACCTCTTCCTCAACCGGACCTCCTGCCCATGCCCCATAGGGAAAGGCTGAAGTAGCAGCGGAGGGGTCACACGGAGAGCGTGAGCCCCTTATCATAACTTAATTATAGTTGCATTTCTCAGCCCAGAGACATGAGAGCCAGCGTAGGATCCCCCCAGTTCAACCGTCACCGCCACTGCGAAAAAGCGTATTGCCCTCAGGGTGAACCCAGCAGCTCGTCCTTGGGGGAAGTAACCCATCCATCCTAGAGGGTCTAAACTTCAAAGGTAGCGTGTAAATTGCTTTGCCTATTCCAATCTATTCGATTCTATTCGATGAACTGTTCCCATTCACCTATCCCACCCAGCTGTGGGGGAGCCAGACTCCCCGAACAGGTCAACCCCCTTCCTCTGGGCGGACTGGGCTCTGCTCAGGCACTTGGGTTGGCCATAGCCCCGCTGACGGGGGAAAAGGTTTCAACCTTGGCGTTGACGACTCTATTGGCCATCGGTCTATTCTTTTTTCTGCGAGCTGCGGGCAAGGATCGCGTGGAGAGTCGCCTCTACTCTAGCAGTCGCAGCCTGGAAGAAATGGGATCCGCTCTACGGGAGCACTTGGAAAGGCGTGGCTATCGTCTCCAGTCCGCCGATGCCGAGGGGATCGCCACCTTTGCAGGGCAGGGTCAGGCTAGCGTGGGGCTGACCTTTTTTTTAACGGGACTGGCGGGGGCGGGGCTGGCCTGTTTGGCCTTGGTGCTGCAGACCCTTGAGCCTGGGTGGGGAGCTTGGCCCTGGATGGTGGTGCTGGCCTCCCCCTGGGCGGGTTGGTACTACTGGCGGCGCAACCAACGCCCGGAGCAAATCCGCCTGAAACTGCAGGAAGCCGACGAGGACTCTGTCCCGCTCTCGTCCTGGGAACGAACGCCAACGGCTTCTGGATCCCACCTGTGGGTGGAGGGGCATCGGGATGAGCTGGATGGGCTGGCTGCAGCCCTGGGGTTGCAAGAACGGGATCTGGATTAGGGGTAGGGGAGTCTAAGGCCAATCGGGAGAGAGAGGTGCTGGGATCAAAGACAGTTGATCCCCAACGGCGGAATCGGGGCTGCGATTGGGAGCGGGCTCTTTTTTGGAGTTCTTCTGGGCAGGTTGGCTTTTTCCTTGGTTGCGCAGGCCCAGGCCGATGCGGCTGTGTTTTTCCACTAGGGCCAGCACCTGTTCGGCCCGCTGGATTACCGGCTGCGGCAGGCCAGCCATGCGCCCCACCTCGATGCCATAGGAGCGATCTGCCCCCCCAGGCTGTACCTGGTGCAAGAAGATGATGCGATCTTGCAATTCCTTGACCACCACCTGAAAGTTGGCCACGTTGGGCAGCAAGGTCTCCAGTTGGTTGAGCTCGTGGTAGTGGGTGGCAAAGACCGTACGGGCGCGCACCTGAGTGGCCAGGTATTCCGCCACCGCCCAGGCAATGGAAAGGCCATCGAAGGTAGCGGTGCCTCGGCCAATCTCGTCCAGCAGCACCAAGGAGCGCTCGCCGGCGTGGTTGAGGATGTTGGCGGTCTCGTTCATTTCCACCATGAAGGTGGACTGGCCGGTAGCCAGATCGTCCACAGCGCCAATGCGGGTAAATACGCGGTCGCAGAGGCCCAACTCTGCCCGCCGCGCGGGGACAAAGCTGCCCATCTGGGCCAGGATTTGGATGAGCCCAATTTGCCGCAGGTAAGTGGACTTGCCGGACATGTTGGGCCCGGTGAGGACGATCAAATCGGGGCCGTGGGGGGATCCCAGTTGCACCGAGTTGGGGACAAATAGGCCCTGAGGCAGGGATTTTTCCACCACCGGGTGGCGACCCTCCTCGATGATCAGCCGGCGGTCTGTTGTGAGGAGGGGACGGGTGTATCCCTGCTGCACTGCCACTTCCGCCAGGCCAAACAGGGCATCGACAGCAGCCAGGGTCTGGGCCACTTGGCGGATGGCTTCGGCCCGGGATCCTGCCTCTTGGCGCAACTGCACAAACAGCTCGTATTCCCGCTGGTTGATGTCGGTCTGGGCGGTGAGAATGCGGGCCTCTTTTTCTTTGAGCTCGGGGGTAATGAACCGCTCTTCGTTGGTCAGGGTTTGCTTGCGGATGTACTCTTTGGGGACTTGGTGGGCCTTGGCGCGGCTGATGCTGAGGTAGTAGCCGAAGGCCTTGTTGAAGCCCACCTTGAGAGTGGGGATCCCAGTGCGGTCGCGCTCGCTTTTTTCCAACTGGGCAACCCACTGGCGGTCTTGCTCCACCTGCTGCCGCAGCCTGTCCAGCTCTGGATCCACCCCGGGCCGGATCAGCCCCCCTTCGGTAAGGATGGGCGGGGGCGAGGGCAGGAGGGTGTGCTCGATGCGGCGGCCCAGATCCACCAGGGCGGGATCCACTTGCTGTAGGCTCTGCAAGAGGGGAGTCTTGGCTTCCCCCACCAGCTCGGCCAACTGGGGCAGTTTGCCCAAGGAGGATCCCAAGGCCACCATCTCGCGCGGGTTGGCGGTGCCCGATCCGACGCGGTTGGCCAGCCGCTCCAGGTCGTACAGAGAGTCCAGAAGGGATCCCAGGCGGGCCCGCAGAGAAGGGTTTTCCAAAAGCTCTTGGATGGTGTCTTGGCGAAGGCGGATTTGCTCCGAATCCCGCAAAGGCTGCATTAGCCAGCGCCGCAAAGTGCGCCCCCCCATGGCTGTACGGCTGTGATCCAGCACCCAGAGCAGGGATCCCACAAAAGCCCCCTCTCGGATGGTCTGGGTGAGCTCCAAGTTACGCCGGGTTTGGGCATCCAAGATGAGGTAGTCCGTGAGCTGGTAGGTGCGCGGGGGAGGCAGGAGCGGGTGGCCTCCCTGGGGAGAAGGCTGCACTAGGTTCTTTTGCGTCTCCTCCAAATAGTGCAACAGCCCCCCCGCCGCTCGAATAGCTAGGGGCAGCCCCTCACAGCCCAATCCTTCCAGAGAGCGCAGGCCGTAGGTTTGCATGAGGTTCTCCCGCGCCACCGCCAGTTCAAAAGGTTCGGCTGGGCGCAGGGTATAGGCGTATTGGTTGGGGAGACCCAGGGGCTTCTGGGGATCCCCGGGCCGCAGTAGACCCAGGCCCAGTCCCTCCTCGGTGGGCAGCAGGATCTCCGCCGGCTGCAGCCGCGCCAGTTCCTGCTCCAGAGGCTCTTGCCCCTCGCTCTGACACACCCAGAACTCGCCGGTGGAGACATCCGCGTAGGCCAGGCCCCAGCGGCAGGGAGCCTGCTTCGATCCTTTGAGCCGCACGACGGCTGCCAGGTAGTTGTTTTGCCGCGCCTGCAGCAGCTCTTCTTCGAGGACGGTGCCAGGGGTGATCACCCGCGTCACTTCCCGCCGCACCAAGCCCTTGGCTTGCTCTGCTGGCTCCATCTGGTCGCAGACGGCCAGGGCATAGCCTTTGGCCACCAACTGGGCGGCATAGCGGTCAAAGGCGTGGTAAGGGATCCCGCACATGGGCACCCGCCCTATGGCCCCTGCTTCTCGCCCGGTGAGCACCAGCTCCAGCTCCCGCGACACCACTTGCGCATCCTGGAAAAACATCTCGTAGAAATCCCCCAGGCGGTAGAGCAGAATGGCGTGCGGGTATTGCCGCTTCAGCTCTACGTAGTGCTGCATCATGGGGGTGAGGAGGGCGGGATCCACCTCTAAGGCATCCCAAGTAGGCTCGGCGGAAGAACTC
>NZ_JANSHW010000551.1:0-3647 GCF_047461815.1 Synechococcus sp. R6-10 | reverse complement strand
TCTGATGTTGGCTGGTGGGGCACTTTTGGTGGCTTTTTAGGAGCGACGTTATGGAACCCATCCGCTTTCATCTGGCCTTTCCAGTTGCCGATATTGCCTTGGCCAAGGCCTACTACGGCGATGGCTTGGGCTGTGAGATCGGTCGAGAAACCTCTGCTGCCGTTATTTTTAACCTGTACGGCCATCAACTGGTGGCCCACCTCACCCACGAAGAGCTGACGCCCCAGCGGGGCATCTACCCTCGTCATTTTGGCCTGATCTTCCCTACTCAAGGGGATTGGCAGGCGCTGGCCGACCGTGCCTTGGCGCGGGCCTTGCCCTTTTATCAAGAGCCGCGCTGGCGCTTTGTTGGCACCCCCTTGGAGCATGGCACCTTCTTTTTGCAGGATCCCTTCCATAACCCGCTGGAGTTTAAGTACTACCGCAACGCTTCCGCCATTTTCGGGGAGCGGGAATTGGCCTTGGTCGGGGACAGTGCTTCCCACCGCTCGCGCGAACGATCCCCGGCCCGCTCAAGTGGCATGTAGTGCAAACAGGAGGAACCTTTGGCCACTCAACCCCTGCGTTCTGGCCCTGCGCGCGGCCCTATCTGGCAGATGGATTTCAACGCCGTCCCCCTGCGGGATGAGCAGAACCGAAGGGTTTGGGAGCTGTTGGTATGCGATCCCACCGGCCGGTTTCGCCAAGCGCAGTATTGCAGTAACCAAGAGGTGAATAGCACCTGGGTGGCACGACAGTTGCGGAGCTACCTCGAAGCGGCTCCCCAGCCTCCCTCGGCCATTCGTGTGTTTCGAGCCCGCATGAGTTCCATCCTGCAACGGGCCTGCGATGCGGTTGGGATCCCGATGCTGCCCAGTCGTCGCGTTTACACCCTCAAAGCTTGGATGCGAGAACGGGCAGAGCAGGTTTACCCTCAAGAGACTCAGTTTACCTACAGCCCCGAACCTCCTGTGGATCCGGATCCGCCGGATCCCATCCGTCTGCCGGACAAGTTACAGGGAGAACGCTGGGCCTTCGTGACCTTGCGAGCTGAGGATCTGCGGGAAGCCGACGCCTGGCCGATAGAATTTGGCGAGCTTTTTCCGGTTGCCTGGGACACTTTGACGCCCGACACATTGGCACCAGTGGTGCGGAGCACCCTCATTCCCGGCTTGGTGATTACCTCGCAGCGGGCTTTGCCGATGGCAGCCTGGATGAGCGGTATGGAACCCGCCTACTTGAGTGTGGCAGACGGCCGGCTACTGCTCGAGGCGGGCCTCAACGATTGTTATCTGTTTGCACAATTGAGAGATGAAACACTGCGAACAGAGGCAGAAGTCTTTGCCCAGCGCCAGCAGCAGGCCCAGGGGCTCCACTTTCTTGCCATTCAAACCGATCTCAGGGCCCAGTCTTTCGCCGGCTTCTGGCTGATGCAACATCCGCTGTAAGTAGCAGCCGTTACAGCCTGTTTGTAAATTACAGTCATTTCAAACTAGATTGAGACACTCCCCAAACGCTCCGCGCCGCTGCCGCGACCACCCCCAGCTCCTCTCCCAGAGGGAGAGGGGAGTTAGAGACCAATGCGACAGAAATGTTTCATTACCTGTTTAAAAAATGACTACACTACTTGAAATGACTGCGTTTTCGATTCAAACTAGGGCCCTGCATCCGCACCCAAAACCTTGAATGCGCAGGGCCAGAAGGCTTTTCAAGGACTCCGTCCCGCTGGCGCGATCAGTGGCCTAGGCGTCTCACCCTAACTTGAAACCACCATATCGCCAAAGTCGCCAAAGAGAGAAGGGATCCTCACTAGGAAAACACAGCCTCCAGCGCCTGCAAGGTCTTTTTCACCTTGGCCTGGGCTGCCTCCACCTCGGGTTGGTCATAGGCTTTGGCGGCAAAGTCTAGTTGTTCTAAGCTGCGGCCCATCTCCTTAGCCAGGCGCAGCACTTCCCGCTTTTGTTTATCTGGCAGGGTAGCCGCCAGGCCGGTCAAGGTCTTACGAGTGAGTCCCATCGGCCCGTGGATGTAGGAGCGGATCTCCAACCAGTCCTCCGCCTCCACCAGGCTTTGCAGCCGCTCTACCTGTTGCTCCAGTTGTTGCAGCTCTCGGGGCAGGCCAGCAGCCGCTTGCACAGAAAGGGATCCCAGCCACAGCCCCAATGTCAGGATGGCAACCAGCAACACACTCCGCCAGCGACAGATCATCATATACCTCCCACATGCCTGCAACAGGCTTGACTTCTTGGCCATGATTGCCATCAGCTTTTTGGCAATCATTTGGTAATCAAATGAATAGTTTACCCGCTGGCTGCACCTCAGCCCCTTGGCTGCCTCTCGAAGAGCACAGCAAATCGGTTAGGCTAGGGATGTAAAAGAATGTAAATGGCACTCTCATGCAACGCATCATCCTCATGACCGGCAAGGGTGGAGTCGGCAAAACCTCGATGGCGGCGGCGACCGGCTGGCGTTGTGCCGAGATTGGCCTGAAAACTTTGGTGCTGAGCACAGATCCGGCCCACTCTTTGGCCGATAGCTTCGATCAGCCCTTGGGCCATGAGCCGGTCGAGGTCAAACCTAACCTTTGGGGGGCGGAGCTGGACGCCCTCAACGAACTGGAGCTGAATTGGGGATCCGTCAAAACCTACATTACCCAGGTGTTGCAGGCGCGAGGGCTAGATGGGGTGCAGGCACAGGAGCTGGCGATTTTGCCAGGGATGGATGAGATCTTTGCCCTAGTGCGGGTGAATCGCCATTACGACGAAGGCAAGTTCGATGTGTTGATCATCGACTCGGCCCCTACAGGCACGGCCCTGCGCCTCTTGAGCCTGCCGGATGTTTCTGGCTGGTACATGCGCAGGTTCTACAAACCCCTGCAGGGGCTGGCGCAAATGCTGCGTCCTATTGCCGAGCCGATTGTGAAGGGGCTGACCGGGATCCCGCTGCCCAATGACCAGGTGCTGGATGCCCCCTATGAGTTCTATCAGAAGATCGAGCGGCTGGAGCGCATCCTCACCAACAACCGCATCACCTCAGTGCGGCTGGTCACTAACCCCGAAAAGATGGTGATCAAAGAATCGCTGCGGGCCCACGCCTACCTCAGCCTTTACGGGGTGGCCACCGATTTGGTGATTGCCAACCGCATCTTGCCCGATGGAGTGGTGGATCCCTACTTTGCCGCCTGGAAGGCAGCCCAACAGAAATATCGCCAGGAAATCCACGAAAACTTTGCCCCCCTGCCGGTCTTCGAGATCCCGCTGTACTCCGAGGAGTTGGTGGGATGGGACGCCCTAGCCCGCCTGAAAAAAGACCTCTGGGGGGATCGCAACCCGGCGGACGTGCTCTATGCCGAGCAAACCCTGAATGTGGTAACCGACAACGGCCAGTACCGGCTGGATCTTTACCTGCCCGGGATCCCGAAAGAGCAGGTGGAATTGACCAAAACCGGGGATGAGCTGAACATCCGCATCGGCAACCACCGCCGCAACTTGGTTCTGCCCCAGACTTTAGCGGCCATGACCCCGGCCCGCGCCAAGATGGAAGAAGACTACCTGCGCATTCATTTTGCTGCTTGAGGCTGTAGCTGCTCTTGGTTGCGTCAGCTAGAAATCGCAGGAGCCCCGCACTGTACCCGTAGGGTCAGTGTCGGGAGGAATGCGGAAGTTATG
>NZ_JANSHW010000550.1:0-2737 GCF_047461815.1 Synechococcus sp. R6-10 | reverse complement strand
TAACTGCTCGGCGCGGGGTGGCCAATCTAGCAATTTTCCATTGAGTCTGCTAAGATTAAGCGTCTGCGATCAGTTTCAAGCGGGCTAATTTCGGTCTGGTCAGCTCTGGCAAATGATCTTGGATTCATAAGTTGGCTTCTCACCATGACTCAGCGTACCCTTCGTGGCACCAATCGCAGACGCATTCGGGTTTCTGGGTTTCGGGCCAGAATGCGAACGGCAACTGGGCGTCAGGTCTTGCGGCGACGGCGGGCCAAGGGGCGTTATCGCCTGGCGGTTTCCTAAGCCCTTTGGTCAGAGATTTGATTTGTCTTGGTTTTTTGGAGCGTTGCAGCCCAAAACTCGCTGACTTCTGGGGCAGACTCTCCTCGGTGCCCAATGTTGCCGGCTCCTCATCGATTGCGGGATCGACGAGCTTTTCAGGCGCTCTACCAGGGGGGCCAACGTCGTTCCGGTGCAGGCTTGACCCTGCTGTTTCAGCCGATGCCCGCAGGGTGCGAAGGGATCCCTAGCCAAGTGGGGCTGGTGATCGGCAGAAAGGTGAGCAAATCTGCCGTAAAGCGGAATCGGCTGCGCCGCCAGTTGCGAGAAATCTTGCGCCCTCTGTGCCCAAACCTGAAACCCGGCTACCGGCTGCTGTTCATCTCCAAGGCAAACTTACTGACCTACCGCTGGCCGGAGCTGAGGGCGGAGGTGCATCGTCTTCTCCAAAAGGCCGACCTGCTCGTCAGCACAGATGTAGACTCAACAGGTGCAGACTCAGATGCCAAGCCGTCCTAAGAAACTTGAGCTGCACAGGTTTTTGCTACCCATGCTAGCCTGTTGCCATCATATGCTGGTGGCCACGCTAGATGTGGGGTGTGATGTACATCAAGCGGATTGAGCTGACCCGATTTAAGTCGTTTGGCAGCACCACCTCGTTGCCCCTGCTGCCGGGCTTTACGGTCATTTCCGGCCCCAATGGCTCCGGCAAGTCCAACATCCTGGATGGGATCCTGTTCGCGCTGGGGTTATCGTCCTCGCGGGGGATGCGGGCAGAGAGGCTTTTGGATCTGGTGCATTCCGGCAGCCTCAACGGCAATCGGCAGGTGGAAACCCACGTTTCCGTCACCTTTGAGCTGGGGCCAGGAGAAGATGGCCAGCCCAGGGAATGGAAAGTCAGTCGCCGGCTGCGGGTCAAGCCCGGAAAGGCTGAGGATCCCACTCGCGATAGCGGGACGGATTCTCTCCCCTACACCAGCACTTTCTACATCAACGATGTGCCCTGTACCCTGAGCGAGCTGCACGAACAACTGGAGGCGATGCACATCTACCCCAACGGCTACAACGTCGTTTTACAGGGGGATGTCACCAGTATCATTTCCATGCACCCCAAGGAACGGCGGCAGATCATCGACGAATTGGCGGGGGTGGCCACCTTCGACCGCAAGATCGCCCAGGCCAACAGCAAGCTGGAGGCGGTACGGGAACAAATTGAGCGCTTTCGGCTCATCGAACAAGAATGGCAAGCTCAAGGAGAGCGGCTGCTCAGAGAGAGCGAAAAGGCCCAACACCATCAGCAACTGCGGCTGCAGTTGCAAACGCTGGAGCAGCAGCAACAGGTGTTGCTTTGGCGGCATTTGCAGGCCCAAGTGGAAGAAACCCAGGCGGCCATTCAGCAGCTTCTGGAGGCTCAGGAGCAGGCCACCGCTCAGGTGCAGACCTTGAACGATCATTTGCAACAGGCCGAAGCCGCCCTGGCCGAGTTGCAAAGCCGCATCCATGCTCTTGGAGAGGAGGAATACCTGCACCTGCAAGCCCAAATCGCCGCCGCCGAAACACAACGGCAACAGGTCAGCCAACAGATCGCAGCCTGGCAGCAGGAGATCGAGCAAGCGCAGCGCCTACATCAGGAGTGCCAAGCCCAACAGCAGCATCTGCAGGCGGAGCTGGAACACCTGCACAGCCAACAGGAGCAACTGGCCCAAGCCCAGGGATCCCTGCAGGCCCAGGTTCAGAAAGCCCAAATTAGCTTGGAACAGAGCCGCGAACAGCTGCGCGCCCTAGCCCAATCCGCTGATGCCTGGGTGAAACAGCAGCGCTACCTCACCCGCCACATTGAGGAACTCCGCGCTGAACAGGAGCCTCTCCAACAGGAGCAAATTCGCCTGCAAGAGCGACAACGGCAACTGGAACGACAAAGCCAAGAGATCCAAGCGGAGATTGCCCAGATCGAGGCGTGGCTGGGATCCCACCTGGCCCTCACCGCCGAGCTGGAACACACTTGCCGACAGTCGGAAGCTCAGGTTCAGACCCTGGCCCAAGAGCTGGCGCAACTGCAGGCCGGCCTGGAGCTGGATCGCGCCACCCACGAACGCCTGGCCGCCGAGCTGCACGCCAAGCAGCGGCAACTGGACAAATGGGAAACCCGCCGCCAAGTGTTGCAAGAATCCCAGGGATCCCGGGCGACCCAAGCCATCCTGAGTGCCCGTCTGCCGGGGGTTTTGGGGTTGGTGGCCCAGTTGGGGCAGGTGGATCCCCAGTATCAACTGGCCCTGGAGGTTGCAGCAGGCAACCGGCTGCACTTTGTGGTAGTGGAGGATGACACCGTGGCCGTGAGCGCTGTCAACTTTTTGAAACGGGAAAAAGCCGGACGCGCCACCTTTTTGCCCTTGAATAAGCTCCAGCCCACCCGCCCCCCCAGCCCCCTGAAATTGGACGGCCTGATCGACTACGCCATTCGTTTGGTGCGTTTTGA
>NZ_JANSHW010000549.1:0-1311 GCF_047461815.1 Synechococcus sp. R6-10 | reverse complement strand
GGTTGGGCTTGCGCCTTTTCCGGTCAATCTGGTGGTTGGCCTGTTCACCCTGCCCTTCTGGAGGGTGGGGTTGGGGATGGTGGGCGGGATCCTCTACGGTCTATTCGGCAAAGTCCACCTACGGATCGACACAAAATACATTCGCCTGGCTCACGAGGTGTTTGGCCTGAGGTTTGGCAATGTTCCCCCCAGTCGGCGATGGGATATTGACCGGCTGGAGCTGATCCCACGCCAAAGCCCACAGTTGAACATCTGGGCGGGCAACCGCAAATACGAGTTGGGAGCGGGGATCCCTTTGCAGGAGCCAGAGCTGGAGTGGTTGGCCTCGGAACTAAGCCGTTGGCTGAAGATCCCAGTTGAACGGCAAAAGGTGTAGTCGTTAGGTTTTTTGCATTTAGTTATGATAAGGACAGTTTTTGGGTAAGGTCTGATGAGTTATCTTGCTGCAGATCACAGCAAATAAAATAGCAAAAAATTATAGCTTTCCTGAAAACAGAATCCAGATCCACATCGGCAAAGAGGCAGGATGCAAACAGTTTATCCAAGGCCTGCTGTAATAGCTCGCTCTGGATCCCCGTGGCGCTACCTCCCAAAAAGATATGGAAAATGATACACCAGAGATTCTATCGCTGGAGTTGCTTGGGAGTTTGGGAAAGACCCTGACTTAGAGCATCTTATCCTTGACTCAACTGTCGTTCGTGCTCACCCCTGGGCAGCCGCAAAAAAAGGGGAGCAAGCTTTGGGGAGGAGTCGAGGTGGATACAGCACTCAGATCCATGTGAGTGTGGATGGTTTGGGGAAGCCGTTAGTGTTTAGAATCACAGCAGGGCAAAGCAGGATATTACCCAAGCAGAGGCATTACCAGAGAGTTGGCAAGAAGAGCATACGAAGGTGATAGGGGATAAGATTCTCAGGAATTCAGGGAGAGGATAGACAAGGGAAGGCCGGGTGCTGATTCCTTCTAAGAGGAATAGGAGGGTGGTGGGAGATTTGACCGGCACGTTTACAGGGAGAGGCATTTAGTCGATAAAAGATTTTTTTACGATTTAACACGAATTGCTATATTGGTGCTTGTGCTGAGAATTATCTGGCCAAATTGCTGTGGCTAAAGTTTAAGGGTATATGTGGCAAGCGTGGCTTCTGAGTCAGTGGGGGGTGGCACTCTGGCTCAACCTGGCTCTGGTGGTGCTGGGTCTGCTGAGCCCTCAGAAGGCTTTGACGCGAGCAGGGGTCATCCACGCGGGCCTGCTGGGCCTGCTGGTGTGGGGGGGGCTGGGGGGGCGGGGCTACGCGGTGGTAGCTGCCTATTTT
>NZ_JANSHW010000548.1:0-3100 GCF_047461815.1 Synechococcus sp. R6-10 | reverse complement strand
GATGGCCCAAGAGATGCGGGAGATGCGGCAGGAGATTCGGGATCTGCGCCGCGACTTTTTGGAACGGCGGTAACTTGGGCCCAAGCGCTCTGCATTGCCGACGCCCTCACCCCCAGCCCCTCTCTCTCAGGGAGAGGGGAAATTGGCGGGATTTTGGGTAGGAAGGGATCCCACCTAGATTAATCTAGAGGAACTTTGTCTGGCCTCACTGGCATTTGCCCTTCCCCACGAGTTTGCCTATGTCTGTCATCCGTGCCCTCCACAGGCAGTTGGTAACCAAAGAGCGCTCTGCCGAAGAGATCGCCCGCGAGTACCTGGAGCGCCTGGCCCAACTGGAGCCGCAGCTTAAAAGCTTTATTACTGTGACCGAGGAACTGGCTCTGCAACAGGCCAAGGCGGTGGACGCCCGCATTCGGGCCGGGGAAGAGATTGGCCCTTTGGCCGGGATCCCGTTAGCTGTCAAAGACAACCTCTGTACCCAAGGGATCCGCACCACCTGTGCCTCCCGGATGCTGGAGGGGTTCATTCCCCCCTATGAATCAACGGTGACGGCGCGGCTGGCGGCTGCGGGCATGGTGACGGTGGGCAAGACCAACCTGGACGAGTTTGCCATGGGCAGCTCCACGGAAAACTCGGCCTTTCAGCGCACGGCCAATCCCTGGGATCTGACGCGGGTGCCAGGGGGATCCTCTGGGGGATCGGCGGCGGCGGTGGCTGCCGACCAGGCGGTGGTGGCTCTGGGCTCGGATACGGGGGGATCCATCCGCCAACCGGCAGCTTTTTGTGGGGTGGTGGGCCTCAAGCCCACCTACGGGCTGGTGTCTCGCTACGGGCTGGTGGCCTTTGCTTCGTCTTTGGATCAGGTGGGGCCGTTTGGGCGCACGGTGGAGGATGTGGCCTTGCTGCTGCAGGGGATCGCCGGCCATGACCCGATGGACTCCACCAGCCTGAAGGTGGATATCCCGGACTATAGCCAGGCTCTGATCCCGGACATCAAGGGGTTCAAAATCGGGGTGATCCGCGACTTGCTGGGGGAAGGATGCGGCGAGGAGACCCGCGCTGCCGTGCAAGCGGCCATTCAACATCTGCAGGAGCTGGGGGCCGAGATCCTGGAGATCGACTGCCCCAGTTTTCGCTACGGCCTTGCCACCTATTACATCATCGCCCCTTCGGAAGCCTCTGCCAACTTGGCCCGCTACGACGGGGTAAAGTACGGCCTGCGGGAACCTGCCGACTCGCTGCTGGCCATGTATGGCAAGACCCGCGCCCACGGCTTTGGGCCGGAAGTGAAGCGGCGCATTATGATCGGCACCTATGCCCTCTCCTCGGGGTACTACGACGCCTACTACCTCAAGGCCCAGAAGGTGCGCACCCTCATCAAGCAGGACTTCCTCAAGGCTTTCGAGAAGGTGGATGTGCTGGTCAGCCCCACCACCCCCACCCCAGCCTTCAAGCTCGGCGAGCGGGAGGATCCCCTCAGCATGTACCTGTGCGACCTGATGACGATCCCGGTGAACCTGGCGGGATTGCCGGGATTGAGCCTGCCCTGCGGGTTTGCCGATGGCCTGCCCATTGGCCTGCAAATTGTGGGCAACGCCCTACAGGAGAGCAAGGTGCTCCGCGTGGCCTATGCCTACGAGCAAAGCACCGACTGGCACAAGCGACGGCCCCCGCTAGGGCAGCCCTCAGTTGAAGAGGGCCAGGGATCCGATCCCGGCCAACCTCAAGCCAAGCGCAGATCCGGCAAAAGGAGCAAAAAATCCAAAAGCTGAGGCGGGAAGGGCGGCAACTAGGCCATGCCCATCTGGTTGGCCGCTGAAAAGCGTTCCATAAAGCGCAGGAAGCGATCCCACTCTGCCTCGGTTTCCATGTCGTAGGTCACTTCCAGGGCTTTGAATTCCCCGTTCAGGAACTTGGCCCTGATGTTGCGGGTGGTCAGCTCCCCTTCCTCATCGATCATCCGCATGCCGAGGATGTTTTGCGTATCGGATTTTAGATCCTCGAAGCGGAAAATCGCGGATCCCCGGTTGCCGGTCTTGGATTTCAGCACTCGCACCTGGGTGGGCACCTCTTGGATGCCGGGGGAGAACTCGATACTGGCCATGATGTCCTACGAAACACGATGATTTAAGCCATTATAACCGGCCAATCCCCGCATCCTGCTCCAGAAAATCTCTCAGCTCCTGGGCCGTCATCTGCTCCAGGTGATGGCCGGCCTGCCGTTGGGCTTCTGCCACATCGGGGATCCGGTCGCACAGGGCGCCAACCCGAAGGGGAAGAGGCTGGGCTGCCAACCCAGCGCGCGCTGCCGGAGTCACCTGGCCACAGAGGATGAGCAGGGGTTTTTGGGCTTGGATAGCCTGCTCCAGCACGGCCCCCACCACCTTTCCCATCGTGCTTTGTTCGTCGAGGCAGCCCTCTCCGGTGACAACCAGATGGCAGCGGCGGATGCGCTCCGGCAGGGCCAATTGCCGCGCCAAGAGCTGGATCCCGGACTCCAGAGTGGCCTCCAAAAAAGCCACCAGACCTGCTCCTAAGCCGCCTGCGGCTCCGGCCCCCGGGATCCCGGCCACGGCCTGGCCCAAATCTCGCTCCACCACTTGAGCCCACTGCTGCAGCGCCTGCTCCAACTGCTGCACCTGGGAAGGGGTGGCGCCCTTCTGGGGGGCAAAGACGGCGGCGGCTCCCCACGGGCCGGTGAGGGGGTTTTGCACATCGCAGAGGCCGCGGACCCGTTTCCCCTGCCAACCAGGCTGTTCGGGGGGCTCGATGCGCGCCAGCCGGGCCAGCTCCGCCCCACCCCAGCCGATGGGATCCCCAGCTCCATCCAACAGGCGATAGCCTAAGGCCTGCGCCATGCCCGCCCCTCCATCCACGGTGGCGGATCCCCCCAGTCCTATCCAGATCTCAGCGATGGGATCGCGGCAAACAGCCCGCAGCAGCTCCCCCAGGCCATAAGTGGTGGTGCGGGTGGGATCCCGCCGCTCCGGTGGCACCAAGGTCAGGCCAGCCACCTGGGCCAGCTCCAACAGGGCCAGCTCTCCTGCCACCCCGTACTCCGCCCAGACGGGATCCCCCAGGGGGCCGGTGACCCACAGAC
>NZ_JANSHW010000547.1:0-1327 GCF_047461815.1 Synechococcus sp. R6-10 | reverse complement strand
TCAGTGGAGCGAGAAAACCGGGGTGATGACCAACTCCGAGCGCAGGGTTACCCTTTGTCAAGCCTTTCGAGACCCCCCTGGCGAAGCCCGACCCGATTGGGAGATCTTTGCTGAAGTGGGGCGCAGGTTGGGCTTTGCAGCACAATTTTCCTTCCAAACCGCGGCAGAGGTTTATGCAGAATTTGCCGCCCTTACCGCAAATCGCCTCTGCGATCACTCCGGCCTCAGCCATGCCCTTTTGGCAGAACAAGGCCCTCAGCAATGGCCTTATCCCAAAGAAAGAACCTCGGCCCCTAAGTCCACTCGCCTCTACACAGATTGGCGTTTCCTGACCCCCGATGGCCGCGCCCGCTTTATCCCGCACCATTCCCGTGGCCTAGCAGAGCCGCCGGATCCCCAGTTTCCCTACGTATTAACCACGGGCAGGCTTTACGGCCATTGGCACACCCAAACCCGCACCGGCAGGATTGAAAAAATCAAGCAAATGCACCCCCAACCCTTTATTGAAATCCATCCTCGCGATGCGGAAAAACTGGGCATCCAAGATGGAGATTGGGTTCAAGTGCGTTCTGCCCGCGGACGGGCCTATTTCCCGGCCAAGATAACTGCCAACATTGCTCCCGGTACGCTATTTGTACCCATGCACTGGGGATCCCTCTGGGCAGAACAAGCTGAGTGTAATGCCCTCACCCATGACATCAGTTGCCCTGATTCCGGACAGCCGGAATTAAAAGCCTGCGCCGTTGCTCTTGAGAAAGCCGATCCATCGCTCAAGCAATCCCCTCAACTCTAGATTTGGTTCCTAATCGAGGTTCCCATGACTCTGTTTCAGTTTGAGCAAGATTTTGCCGACTCTCTGCGATGCATCCCCATGACCTTGCGCCTAAAGCTGGATTTGTGCGGGATCAAGCTCAAGCTCCATCAATGGGCCAAGTTTTCCTTAGAAGAGCGGCGGAAGTGTGTTGATTGGCCCTCTGAATCTCCACAGGATCTAGAAGAACTCCGCAACCATCTGCGCCATTTGGTTCGCTCCATCTGCCACGAAGAGGCGCAAGAGATTCCCATTGACCCCCAGCCTGAATGGCAAAATCCCAACCAGATCCCAATGGCTGTCCAACAAAAAGCTCAAGACCTGGGGATCCGGCTTGCCCTCGATTTCTGGAGAAACTTGCACGATATCCAGAGATTTGCCTTGCTGAAGTTGAGCCGATCCCATCACGAAAACAAAAATTTCTTGCCCGCTCTGCGAGAGTTTGGCGTAAACTACCCGGCTCCGACCGCTAAGCGGTACGGAGCGGGCTTTCAGTAGCCCTGAGCCTGTTCTGCT
>NZ_JANSHW010000546.1:0-3609 GCF_047461815.1 Synechococcus sp. R6-10 | reverse complement strand
GGAAATAGGCAGCGAACACGCCACCCATACCTCCCAAGAAAAATCCTGCCGTCAGATCCCCCCAACCCCGAGCTGTAGCCAGAGGAGCGGCCCCCGGCGTCTCCGGCTTGTTTCCGAAGGTAACGCTGCCATAGGCCGACATGCAGGCGGTTCCCAGCAGCACAATCGCCATCGCCGTAACCAGCCCGCCTAAGTTAGCTGCCTCAGGGTAATCCCGCAGCGGCCCCAGCACAATTTCTGGCCCTACCAAGAAATAGCCATGGGCCAGCCCAATTTCTAGACCCCGCAACAGCGGCGATAAACCAGGACGGTTGATGGGAAGATTGTTGATAAACAGACGGGTGACAGGAGAATCGCTGATGGGCGTCGAAAGATGCCCCTCGCAGGGATCGTCGTTAAAGGTGCGAATGTAATCCATGTCCGAATGTCCTGCCTGGAATTTTGCGATTCATTCTACGGGGCCTAAGTTACCCTCTCGGCAACCACCACCCGGATCGTTAAAAAAGTTCATGCTCGCTTAACACAGAGATAGCTCTTCTAAATAAGTTTGAGACATAAGTTTGAGACATTCCCTCGCAGAACCTGTCCTCAGCAATTCGCGCTCTTGCCCATGATCCCTGACCTGCTAACGCGAACTTCACCCTCTCCAGGGGGAGAAGAGAGAAGTCCAGATTCACCGCCTGGTTGTAACCAGTGGTGAGGAATAGCGGCAGCTTTTTCGGACTGTGTATTGAGTATTAAGTTGAGTATTAAGGTCTGCAATGAAGTGGGATCCCTGCTGGGCAAGGGATCGATATTGCGCTGTGGTAGGTAGCCCCGAAAAAAGTGGTAGATACACTGGCCATGGGTCAACAAAGCCTAACTGAATTCGGCTAGGTCGTAAAAACCATGGGACCCTTTACCCCTACCTATTGGGGGCTACTACCAGACCGAAAACCTCAAACCTACAGACTAGAGCCTAGGCCCACATAGGAGCCATAGAAAAAGAGCCCAACTACCGTGATCACACCCAAACCGGCAACCACAGCCACTATCCACAAAGGGATCCTTGCTTGACTGGTCATAGCAACTGGTCTCCAAAAAAGACAGAACTAGCAGCAATTACATTCTCAGTAAACTTAGCAAAGGGGAGCAAGGGCTAGCCAAAAGCCAGCATTGTCCCCTGCGCTCTTTCCCAACTCCAAGAGCAGAGTGGGATCCTGGCCTCAGTTGAGAAAATAGCTGGAGAACAACAGCCCAACCACAAACACCAGCAGCAAACCCAGGTAAAGGGAAGTGCGGTTTAGCTCCACCGGTTGGGAGTTGGGATTCCTTTCGGGTTGATCAGCCATTGGGTTCACCGTTGAATAAACTGCATTGCAGCAATAGCTCCCAAGAAGAAAACAGTTGGGATCGCCAAGGTATGTACCGCCAGCCAACGGACGGTAAAAACAGGGTAAAAAACGGGTTCATCAGATTTAGTGGCCATAGATATCACCCTACGCAAAAAGCTCAATCAACTTACAAATTGCAATAACGAATAGTCCACTTACCCACGGGCACTCCTAGCGAGTCAGCCTCTCCAGCTCCTCCAGAGCATTGAAGCGATCGCTAACGATCGGCAACTCCTGGCGCTCTGCCGTGAAATACTCATTGGGGCGCGGGGTGCCAAAAATATCATAGGCCAGGCCAGTGCTCACAAAAAGCCAGCCTGCCAAAAACAAAGCGGGAATGGTCAGGGCGTGAATAACCCAGTAGCGGACACTGGTAATGATATCGACAAAAGGTCGCTCTCCGGTGCTGCCAGCCATGAAACTCCTCCCTAGGGTAGGGGCAAAAGTGCTTTCTGAACTTTCTGAGTCTATAACACAATGATAAGGATTTGGATGCACAACTACAAGTTACGAGACCCTTGCTTAGGCCCTTTGCTGTCAAGCCGGATCCCGTCTTGCATAGGTAAAATCTCCTAAGGGATCCCTGCGGCGAACCTTCTTACCCGAGTTTTCAGAATCTCACTGCCAAAGGGCGCAATCCCAAGGGGCATCGAGGGCTTGAGGATGGGGCGGAAGTTTGAGATAAGCTGGCCCTGAGGGGATGTTGTTGGAACAGGAGTGACAGCTATGCGGTGCTCGTGGCCCCTAGCTCTGAGCTTGTGTTGGACGCTGGGCTGGTCGGGTGTCAGCTTGCCGGCTTGGTCCCAAGGGGTGGAGCAGCAAGCCTCGCTGGCCTGGACCGACCCCTACGTGGCGGCTCTGGAACGTCAGACAGATGTGGTGATCACCCAAGAACCCCTGTCAGCCACCCTGACCCGTCTGGAATTGGCCCAGTGGCTGACGGAGTTTTTCGGCTACATTCCCAATCCCAACCAGGTGCAGGAGATTCGCGACCTGGAGCCCAACACCCCCGACTATTGGACTGCCCAAGCCGTGCTGCAGGCGGGGGCCATGCGCCTATACGAGGGCAACGAGTTTCGCCCGCAAGGGGATATCACTCACCTGGAAGCCCTGGCCATTTTGGTGCGGGCTCTGCAATTGCCTGCTCCCACCCAGGCCGACATTGAGCGCTGGATGGCTCTGTACACCGATGCGGCTGATGTGCCGGAGGTAGGGCGGGCTTTTGTGGCCATGGCAGGCGAAGCGGGGCTGCTGGTGAATGTGCCGGATCCAGCTCGTCTTCAGCCCAATCGCGTGCTGAGGCGAGCAGAAGGGGCGGTGTTGTTGCATCAGGCCCTGGTGTATCGCGGTCAGCTTCCGCCCTTGCCACCCCCTGTGGCCCAGTTGCGTCCCTCCCCAGCCCGGGTGGCCGAGACTGTCCAACCCGAAATCTTCCAAACGCGGATCACTCCCGAGGGAGGAAGTGTTCCTGCAGGGGGAACCTTGACCATTGAAGCGCAGGCCACTCCCAACGGCAGGGCTACGGTTGATATCGGCGGCGTGGTTCAGGGTCTGCCGATGCAGGAGGTGCAGCCCGGCTACTACCGCGCAGTTTATAGCCTTGGTCCTCAGGATGCCGTCTTTGGCCCCGACATCAGTATTCAGTTGACCCTCAATGGCGTCAGTACCCGCGTTCAACGGCGGCTACCTCAACTGGCCTTGGGCAATGTTGCTCCTCCGCCAGTGGAATCAGTATTTCCGCCCCCAGCTCCTCTGCCGCAGCCAGCCCCTCTGACTGCAGCCAGCAATCGCTATCCGCGCATTGAGGCCATTCGCTTGGATCCCCAGCGCGACTTGGTGGAAGGGGACATTCTCACCATTGCCATTTGGGGGGAATCTGGAGGGATCGCCCAGTTTGATCTGGGGAATCTGGCCCTGAACCAGCCGATGCGGGAGGTACGACCCAACCACTACGAAGGCACCTACGTGGTAGCCCCCACCCACCAGGCCAACAATCCCACCTTGAGGATTGTGCTCACCAAGGACGGCCTCAGCCAGGAACATCGGGAGATTTTTCCTTTTTCCATCGATGGCTCCAGAGGAACCCGCTCCACCATTCAGCCGGTTTCCGCACCCGTCGCCACGGGACTGCCCCAGATTTTCAGTGTCACCACCAACAGCACCAATCTGCGCATGGGAGAAATTCTCAAAGTCACCATGCGAGGGGATCCGGGGGGGCGGGCTGCTTTTCGGATTG
>NZ_JANSHW010000545.1:0-7539 GCF_047461815.1 Synechococcus sp. R6-10 | reverse complement strand
GAAACAAACAGAATGCTATCGCTGCATAGTTGAACAGTGATGTTCAGCAGTGTTCAGCGTAAATGTATCAGCGATGCCGCTTGTGGTTGAGGGATGTTCATGGTACGCCGTTTCCCCGTCTGGATTGCTGCTGCCGCCTTGGCAGGAGGGATCGCCTGTACGCAGGCAGCTCCTGTGCAAACTCCTGACCAGGTGGTGAGCACTTTCATCGCTGCTGCCGAGAAGGGGGACTGGGGCACGGCAGACAGCTACCTGACGGAGCGCTTCAGCAATGCCCTCAGGCCGGGATCCCTGCCTTCGATTTGGGGCATTGTGGGGGAGAACGTGCAGTTGCGCAACCAAGAGGTGACCGGGAAGACGGCCTATGTTTGGGTGGAGGGCACAGACTCTCTGGAGGATGCAGCCCAGCGGCTGGGGCTGGATCCCTTGACGTTGCGCAAGTATTTGACCCAGCCGGATCTGGCGGATCCCACCTATCAGCAGTTGGCCCCGCAGTTGGTGGGGATGCGCCTGGAGGGAGAGACGGTAACCTCCCGCGTCAAGATCACCCTCTACCAGCAAGATCGCGGCTGGCGAATTGAAGTGTGGCAGCCGGATAAGCCACCTGCTGCTTCGGGATCCCAGTCGGAAAACCCAGAAGAGACAGAAGCAACGGATCCCGGTGAAAATTCTGCATCTCCAACCGAGAACCCCTAGGACTGTTACCTGCAGGGAGATTGGGGAGGGTGTGGATGTGAGAGCGTGGTTTTTCCTGGTGCTGGCTTTGCTGCCTCTGGGGGGCTGTTGGCAGGCCAAAACGGCTGAAGAAACGCTGCGGGAGTTTGTCCAGGCGGCCAATGCCCGCGATTTTGCCACCGCAGAAGCCCTGCTCACTCCGCGGCTGCTAAAAGGGATCCCTCCGGGGGCCTTGGATCAATCGTGGCCCTCAGCGGAGGAGTTTACCCTCACCCCCATTCAAGCGGTGGGCAATACGGCCATTTTCCGGGTGGAGGCAATCCTGAAGCCAGAAGCGGTGGTGCCGACTTTGCGTTTCCAGTTCACTGCCGAGGAGCTGCAACGATTTTTAACAGAGCCGGATCGGGAGGATCCCCGGTTTCGCCCTTTTCGCTCCCAGTTGGGCTTCTACGAGCCTTTGCCGGAGGGTCGGCTGCGCGCAGTTATGGAGGTTACCCTCTATCGCCAGGCCCAAGGGTGGCGGGTGGAGTTGGCTCGTCTGCAGCCTTTAAATACAGAGGTTCTCTACGAGCCAATCAAGTTAGCGGAAGAAGCACAGCCTTTCCAACTAACTGGGACGGTGCGACTTCTCAACCGCAAGGAGGGCTGGATTGGGGTCAACTTGGAAAAAGTCAGCCCCAGCTTGGAGCGCTACGCGGGCACGTGGGTCTCGGTGGTTCCCGCTGAGGAGGTGCAAGTGACTCGCCTTGGCCGCTCTGCCAGCTGGCTGGATCTGCTCCCGGGAGATGTGGTGGAAATGGAAGGCACCGTTCGGTTCGCCGTCAACGTCGATGCGGAAGGATCGATCCCAGCGGCCATTCGGGCCGAGCAAATCAGGGTGCTGCAGACCCTCACCCCCAGCCCCTCTCCCAGCCCAAGCGCTCCGCGTCGCTAAACGCAAACACCCCCGGCCCCTCTCCCAGGGGGAGTCAGCCCTCACCCCCGGCCCCTCTCCCAGGGGGAGAGGGGGGTAGGTTCTTGAACTCAACGCAGAGGAGAGTCCAACAGCACCACCAGCCGCTCTTCCAGAAACTTCAGGTTGGCCACCACCTGGTTAAAGGCTTCTTCTGGGGTCCAATCCATGAGATCTAGCGCCTTGGCCGCCAGGGCCTGTACAGGAACAGGCTCTTCTCCAAAAACATCGATCAACCAGCGCACCGAGAAGGGATCGATGGTGATGTTGCCCTCGGAGCCGGGCCAGCCGTTGATGTTGACCGGGCCATTGTCGCGGATGGCATTCTCAAAGGCAGCTTTGGCATTGAGCCTCAGCAGCAGGGGATGGGCGTGTACCGAGCCATTTCTCCATTCCTCGTTGCTGAAGGGTTGGGGAGAAGTGGCCCCGGTGGGGTGGCCACACCAGAAGTCGATCAGGCGGGTCAGGTTGGGAAAGATTAACTCGATGAAGTGCAGCAGCTCCTCTTGGTTGAGCTTTTTGATTTGGCGCAGAGCGTAGGGAACGGGCTTGGTGAGGACCCGCTCCAGCTTCCACTGCTGCCAATTGACCATGCTGATGAACTCCAGCCCGGCTTGGCGGAGCATCTCAAAGACCTGAGGTACGGTAAAGCCTTTGTCGCTGCGCAGCAGGAAGTTGGCCAGGATCCCATTGGTGGTTTTGATGGCATCCCCCTGCCAGTGGCTTTTGACGAAGCTGCCCTCGTGAAGGGCATCCATCAGCTCCCTGAGGATGGGAACGGCTTTGGCAGCCGGCTCATCCATCACCCCCAGCAGCTCCATGGCATCCTGCATGTTGAAAATAAACTGGCGCTGGTAAAGGCTGTGGACATTGGTGCGGATGATGCCGTCCGGTTTGAGCACCTGGCGCATGCCTTTCAGCCCTGCCACCGGATCGTCCAGTAGGTAGAGCACGTCATTGCAGGCGATGAAATCGAACTGCTCCCCCAAGGCTTGCAGGTCGGTGATGTCCATCACCTCGAAACGCGCCTCTTTGATCTGGTGGAACTCGAAGCGCTGCCGGGCCATTTTCAGGGATTCTGCCGAGATATCCACCCCGACAAAAGAAGCTCCTGGATTGGCCGTGGCCAGCACGAGGGTCTCCCAGCCGGAGCCACAGCCGGCGTTGAGCATCACTTTGCCCTCGGGTTTGACCACCTTGCGGTTGCGGCGATAGTAAGCGGTGGTGAGGCTGTTGGCAAACAGCGCGAAGTTATCCGTAACCGTCTGCTCAATCGGGACATTCGGGTAGGGAAATTCGTCAAACTGTGCCTGAACCAACTTGGAAGTGGATTGCTCCGGCATAGGGATCCCTGCCTCTGTAGGACTGATTAGGATTCTAAAGCGATCCCAGGGTTTAACCCAGGCGCTGCTCGGTTTCGGGATCGAACAGGTGGAAGCGATCCATGTCGAAGATCACTTCCGCCCACTGGTTGACGCGCAGCTGGGTACGGGGATCCACGCGGGCCACAAACTCCTGCTCGGCCAGGATCCCTTCTCGGTCGCTGGTGCTGAGATAGAGGATTACTTCATGGCCCACCAGCTCCGTTACCGAGACCTTAGCCCGCACCGGGGCAGGTTGGATCCCTGGGGGTTGGTAGTGGGGATCGTGGATGTTTTCCGGGCGGATGCCGAAGATGACCGACTTGCCGACGTATTGCCAATAGGGCTCTGCCTGGTGGGGCGGGATGGCCACGCGGAAGGCGCCGGTATCGATCCAGAGGGTGCCCTCCTGCTCCCGCAGCTTGGCCTGGAAGAAATTCATGGCGGGGCTGCCGATGAACCCGGCCACAAACAGGTTGGCCGGGCGGGTGTAGAGGGTGTGGGGGGTATCCACCTGCTGCAGGCGGCCATCCTTCATGACGGCGATGCGGTTGCCCATGGTCATGGCCTCCACCTGGTCGTGGGTGACGTAGATGAAGGTGGTGCCCAGTTGCATGTGCAACTTGCTGATCTCGGCCCGCGCCTGTACCCGCAGCTTGGCATCCAAGTTGGAGAGGGGCTCATCCATCAAAAACACCGCCGGATTGCGCACGATGGCCCGCCCGACGGCAACCCGCTGCCGTTGCCCACCCGAAAGTTCCTTGGGCTTGCGGTTGAGCAAGTGCTCGATCCCAAGGCGCTTGGCCACCCCCCTAACCCGGCTTTCGATCTCCGCCCGTGGCAGGCCGCGCAGCTTGAGGCCAAAGGCCATGTTCTCGGCCACGGTCATGTGGGGGTAGAGGGCATAGGATTGGAAGACCATGGCGATATCCCGATCCTTGGGGGGGACATCGTTCACCCGTCGATCGCCAATGTAGATGGAGCCGGCGCTCACCTCTTCCAAGCCGGCCAGCATGCGCAGGGAGGTGGTTTTGCCGCAGCCGGAGGGGCCGACAAAGACGAGAAATTCCCCGTCTTCGACGGTGATGTTCAGGTCATGGACGGCGGTGGTGTCTCTGTAGCGCTTGGTAACGTGTTCGTAGGTAACGCTGGCCATGCTCTCAACCTTGGCTCCGTTGCGCACTCAAACCCTATCCAAAGCGGCGGGCAAAAGTCAAATCGAGTTGAGTTGAGTTCGGTAGGGAGAGCTGGGGATCCCTGCAGCGAAGCCAGTTTATGGTCGTTGCCCCTGCCCTTGCCCCGGCCCCTTTCCCAGAAGGAGAGGGGAGCTGGGAAGCCATGGAATCTTGAACCGAAATGTAAAAAAAGGTAGGCTCATCGCCTACCTCTATGGGATCCTTTTTCCCCATTAGGAAGTTGCCTAACCTCTAGGCCATCAGGAGACAACGCTCACTTTAACCACTTGGGCTTTTTCAGAGTCTGCCTTGGGCAAGGTGAGGGTGAGGATCCCATCTTTGTATTCGGCTTTCACCTGATCGTGTTTGATCCGGTTCGGCAGTGGGATCACCCGTTGGAAGCGCCCATAACGGAATTCAGTCCGGGTTACCCCTTTGTCTTCAGAGCGCTTCTCAAATCGCCGTTCCCCAGTGATGGAGACCGCTTCGGCTGTCGCTTGGATATCCAAGTCGTTGGGGTTCAAGCCGGGCAGCTCCAGCTTCAGGGTAATGGTTTCGGGATCATCGTGCATCTCCACTGCCGGCATGAAGGCAAAGCCGTCGGCCTCGGTGGTGCGAGGGATCAGCCGGTCGAACATCCGGTTCATTTCCCGTTGAATTTCGTCAATTTCCCGAAATGGATCCCAGCGGACAAGAGCCATAGAGCATCCTCCTCCTCTATTACTTTGCTTTTTTGACTTCCAGTTCGAGTTTGGAGCTTAGCTTTTGGGGCTCAACTTTAGAGGTATAAGCAAAACCTCTATGCTTCTAGTGTATTCAAATCTATTCCGAGAAGTGTAGGGTTTTCTGGAATGTTTCTTAGGTGTTTACCCTACAGGTTTATCCATCCAAAACCCTCTGGGACTCCGTATGTTTGGGGCGGCGATGGAGTTTTGTGGGTAACCACATACTGAGACCGGTGGCCACCATCACCAGCAGCCCCAGTCCGTTTAAGAACGGGTAAACCGCTTGCAGATCGAGGGGGCCCCACTGCCCTTTGTGGATTTGGATCAGCCAGTAGTAGTCGAAGTTTTGGTTAAGGCGGGCAATTTGATACAGGGATCCCGTCAGCACCGTCACCACCAAGGGCAAGGCCAGGATGGGGGCCAGGGTGCGGTGGATGCGACGGATCATCTTTGGATTCAGGGCCATTGGGCTTTCTCCAGGGCAATGGGAGGCTCCCTGCCATGCTATCAGGGCAGCCTAAGGCCAGCTTAAGCTCCTGCTGACCACCCATGCGCCGATCCCTGCTCAAGACCGGATCCCGAGCAAGTCCTCGATCTTAGGCATTTGCTCCCGCGGAATGATCCGCCCTTCATCTTCAAAGCCGGGGATCTCGTGGAAGTTGAGGTAGCGGTACAGCTCGCCGGCAAAGGGCTGGATCTTGGTGGAGACGATCTCTTGGTATTCCTCAGGGGTGGGGATCCGGCCCAAAAGGGCGCAGGCGGCGGCCAGCTCGGCGGATCCCAGATAAACCCGCGCGTCTTTGCCCATGCGGTTGTTGAAGTTGCGGGTGGAGGTGGACATGACGGTGGCCCCGTCTTCCACGCGGGCTTGGTTGCCCATACACAAGCTGCATCCCGGCATTTCCGTTCTGGCCCCGGCGGCAGCAAAGATGCCGTATACGCCTTCCAAGCGCAGTTGTGCCTCATCCATGCGGGTGGGCGGACAGATCCAGAATTGGCGCACCTTGGCCCGCCCTTGGCCTTCCAGGATTTTGGCGGCGGCGCGGTAGTGGCCGATGTTGGTCATGCAGGAGCCGATGAAAACTTCGTCAATCTTGATCGGCGTATCGGGGTTGCCGGCGGCGTGTTGGGCATGGACTTCGCTCAGGGTCATCACCTTGTCGGGATCGTTGGGGGCACAGACAATTGGCTCGGTGATGGTGCTGAGGTCGATTTCGATGACTTCGGCGTATTCAGCGTCGGCATCCGCCTCCAGGAGGGTGGGGCTGGCCAGCCAGGCTTCCATTTTGGCGATGCGCCGCAGCAAGGTTCTCGCATCCTGGTAGCCGCGGGCAATCATGTTTTTCAGCAGCACCACGTTGGAGCGCAGATATTCTGAGACCGTCTCGAGGCTCAGCTGGATGGTACAGCCGGCACAGTTGCGCTCTGCCGAGGCATCGGTAAACTCGAAGGCCTGCTCCACCTTCAGATGCGGCAGGCCCTCGATCTCCATGATGCGCCCGGCAAAGACGTTTTTCTTGCCTTTTTTCTCAACGGTGAGCAGCCCCCTCTGAATGGCCACGTAGGGGATGGCATGGACAATGTCCCGCAGGGTGATCCCCGGCTGCAGTTCCCCCTTAAAGCGCACCAGCACCGATTCCGGCATGTCCAAGGGCATCACCCCCATGGCGGCGGCAAAGGCCACCAGACCGGATCCCGCCGGGAAGGAGATCCCCAAGGGGAAGCGGGTGTGGGAGTCGCCCCCGGTGCCGACGGTATCCGGCAGGAGCATGCGGTTGAGCCAGGAGTGGATAATGCCATCGCCGGGACGCAGGACAACGCCCCCGCGGGAAGCGAAAAAGTCGGGCAGCTCTTTGTGGATCTGGATGTCCACCGGCTTGGGATAGGCGGCGGTGTGGCAGAAGCTCTGCAGCACTAGGTCGGCGTTGAAGCCCAGACAGGCCAGCTCCTTCAGCTCATCGCGGGTCATGGGGCCGGTGGTGTCCTGGGATCCCACCGTGGTAATGAGGGGCTCACAACTGGTGCCCGGGCGCACGCCTGGCAGCCCACAGGCTTTGCCCACGATTTTTTGCGCTAGGGTATAGCCTTTGCCGGTGTCTGCCGGTGGAGTGGGGCGAATAAACAAGGTCGAGGGAGGCAAACCCAAGGCTTGGCGGGTTTTGTCGGTGAGGGCACGGCCAATCAACAGGGGAATACGTCCCCCCGCCCGCACTTCGTCGGGGAGGGTCACGGGCCGCAGGGAAAAGGTGGAGAGAACCTGGCCGGCCTCAGAGCGGATCACACCTTCGTAGGGGCAAATGGTAACCACCATGCCGGTTTCCAGGCGGGAGACATCGCACTGGATGGGCAAGGCCCCGGCATCTTCGGCGGTGTTGAAGAAGATGGGCGCGATGGTGCCCCCCAGGATGACCCCGCCGGCCCGCTTGTTGGGCACATGGGGAATGTCGTGGCCGATGTGCCAGAGGAGTGAGTTGAGGGCGGATTTGCGGGAGGATCCCGTGCCTACCACATCCCCCACAAAGGCGACCGGATGGCCACGGCGCTTCAGCTCGGCAATGGCGGCCAGGGATCCCGGAGCGCGGGACTCCAGCATGGCCTGGGCGTGGAGGGGGATATCCGGGCGGGTGGTGGCGTGGGCGGCGGGGGAAAGG
>NZ_JANSHW010000544.1:0-1032 GCF_047461815.1 Synechococcus sp. R6-10 | reverse complement strand
CCGCGCATGGTCAGGTCGCCCTGCACCTCGACGGTCGTGTCGTTAATCTTGCGCACGCGCGTGCTCTTGAAGGTGATTTTCGGGAACTGGCGCGTGTTGAAGAAGTCGGGGTTACGCAGGTGGTCGTCGCGCTGGCTGTTGCCCGTGTCCACGCTGTTCGCGTCGATCTCCAGCTCGATAGAGCTGTTGGCGGGGTTCTTCTCGTCCACGACAATCGTGCCCGAAAAGCTGTTGAAGCGCCCGTAAGCGAAGCCTGTGTTCAGATGCTTCACGCGGAAGATAATAAACGAATGTACGGGGTCTATGCGGTAGGTCACCGCTTGCGCCTGTATCGATTGCATCGAGCCGACCAGCATCGCCAGAATGCTGAGATACGCCACGAAACGAGTCTGTTTACGCATAGTTAACCGCCTCCTCCAAAGTGGATTGGTCGCACTCGGTCCGATCGAGCGTGGCGAGCCAACGCGCGAAGGCGCACAGCGTGTCGCGCACGGGGCGGAAGTAGTGGCGCTGTCCCTGCTTGCGCATGGCGACCAGCTCGGCTTGCATCAGCGTGTTCAGGTGGTGCGACACTGTGGATTGTGCGATGGGGAACCGCTCCGCCAGCTCGCCGCACGAGAGTTCGCCGTGCTGCAGCAGCGTGCGCAGGATGCTCAGGCGCGTGGGATCTGCCAGCGCCCGCGCGACTTGGGTCGCCTCGCGCTCCGTTAGCTCGCGTCGCTCGTTCATAGACCGATGTGCATATATCGATACGCACGGAGCGCGAGAAAGTTCCCTGTTGCGGCTAACAGGGGCGATCACTCGTCTTCGGCATCTTCGGCGTCGTCAGGGATGCGACGCAACGCGATGAAGCCCTCCGAAAGCGTCTTGCCGACATACCACTCGACGCCGCGCATTTCGGCGCGTGTGCGTACCTTGTCGCTTGTCCATCGGTCGCCGATGACGACGGGCACGGCGTCAATGCCTGCGCCGCGCAGGGTGTTCGCGCGTGCGAAGGCGCGGTCAACATCGTCGCGGTCTACCTTCACAGAC
>NZ_JANSHW010000543.1:0-756 GCF_047461815.1 Synechococcus sp. R6-10 | reverse complement strand
AAGATGGACTGGATCATCTCCTTCTCTTGCTCTTCGATGACGCCCTGCTCTTCGCCCGCTTCGACCAGCACGCGCAGTTCCTCCTCGCTCACGACGGGCGCGAGGCGCATCATCTGGATGCCGAACAGTTTCAGCACGGCGCGCGTGACGGCGTTCACCAGCACAATCGGCAGCCAGAAGATGCGGTCGAACACGGTGATAGGCACGATGACCGCCAGCGCGACGCGCTCGGCGTGCGTGATGGCGATGCTGCGCGGCACGGTCTCGCCGATGACCACATTCGCAAACGCGGTCAGAATCGCCACCAGCGCGACGCTGAAGCCGTACAGGTTCACCCCGATGGCGGTCTCGATGGGGCGCAGGAGCGCGTGCAACGGTTCGGCGAGGTTTGT
Source organism: Synechococcus sp. R6-10 (assembly GCF_047461815.1). Taxonomy (NCBI): domain Bacteria; kingdom Bacillati; phylum Cyanobacteriota; class Cyanophyceae; order Synechococcales; family Synechococcaceae; genus Synechococcus; species Synechococcus sp. R6-10. The sequence continues at coordinate 364 of NZ_JANSHW010000543.1, read as the reverse complement.
TGCGGCGACCGCCGACGCCAGAAACGCCACGATGTTCAGCCCCACTTGCACGGTGGACAAAAAGCGCGACGGCTCGCTCTTGAACGCCGCTAAGTACGGCGCGAGGCGGTGCTTCTGGTCGGTGAGCATCCGCACCCAACTGTGGCGGATGGAGGTCAGCGCGCTCTCCGCCATCGAGAAGAACGCGCTCAACAGCAGCAGCACGAGAATCACCAGCAGGCTGGTGGTGGGGGTCAAGCCTTGCGCTGCGGCTGGGGCGTTTGCGCCGTCCGCCTGTCCGTAGGTCGCCCACAGCATCCCCAGCGCGGCGACGGCGAGTATCAGTCCGATTCGCGGGGCGTTCGTTCTACGGCGACTGTTCGGG
>NZ_JANSHW010000542.1:0-639 GCF_047461815.1 Synechococcus sp. R6-10 | reverse complement strand
CGGGTGTGGGGATTGCTACCGCAGTGGTGGTGGTGGGTCTGAGCAAAGTGCTGTGGAGAAAGCCCAGCCGACAAAGGGTGAGCATCCGGCAGATGGAGCGGGATCTGAAACAATTGCAGCGCAGCCTGACCACAACCCTGGCCAGTCGCAAGCAACTGGAACGGCGGTACGACGAAATTTTGCAAAAGGCCGAAGATTGGTTTGTCAGAGCTGAGAAAGCCAGCCAACAGAACCAAGATGACCTTGCCCGCGAGGCTTTGGTCCGGCGCAACCAGCACATGAGCGCAGCAGAAGCGGTTCGCAAATCTTTGGATGAAGTTGAAGCGCAGGTGGCAACCCTTCGCGAAGGCATTTCCCGCCTAGAAAGCCAGATCTCGATGGCCAAGCTGGAGCGGGAGATGAACAACTGACGCCAACGCGATCCAGCCCAACTCTTCCTTGGGAAAGGGGATCCCCGGATCCCCACAGTCGGGCTAAGGCAAGGACGGGGGCAGACTTTGCAGGATGGTGCGGACAACTGCTGCTGAGTTGAGCGCTGCTGTTTGAAAAAAGCTCAAGAAATCCGTATCGTCCCCTGCATCGCTAACCGAGCGCACCAGCAAACAAGGGATCCCGGCTTCTTGCGCTACTCGCACCACG
>NZ_JANSHW010000541.1:0-2236 GCF_047461815.1 Synechococcus sp. R6-10 | reverse complement strand
ACCCCATCTCTAGGAGGCTGATGCCGGTGGTCTTTCCTGCTGCTGAACCCCCTTTCGAGCGTTTCTCTGGCTCTGGGAAAAAGCGCGCCCTAACCTGGAATGAACTGGAGGAGCAGGTGCAGCAGTTTGCCCAGCGCTACCGGGGGCAGGTGGTCCAGCTCAGCCCGCCAGAGCTGGCGGTGGCGCTGCAGGAGTTGTCGGAGCTGACGCAGGCGCTCGCCCTGGCAGCCCATCTTGCCGAGGGTTGCGAGAGCAGCAGCCTTCCAACAGCGATCCCGGCTGAGGCCGAACCAGAGATGGCCTGGACGAAGGCAGACCCCAGCTGGAGGGATCTGGAGCGGGTCATCTCCCTGCAGAGCCAGCTGTTGTTTTTCCCCCTGGAACTGCAATCCCTGACCGCCGTTCCCCTCGGCGAACCCGCAGCTGAGACGCCGCAGGAGCGAGAGGATCGGCCCTCGGATCCCTTGGCCGCTGCTTGTGCCGAGCCGGAGCTGCGCCCCTTTCGCCAGTTTTTGTGTCGCCTCCTGCAGCAGCGGGGTCACCAACAACCGGAGCCTCTGGAGTGCCTGCTCCACCAACAGTACCCAACAGGAAGGTTAGCTTGGCGGCAGTTGTGGCAAGTGACCCTGAACTCGCCTGCCGCGCTCCCAGATCACACCCTTGTCCAGCTAGGAACTCCGTCCCACTGGCGCGAACAGAGCTTACCAACCCACGCCAGCGCCGAAATCCGTTGGGCTGCCTATCAGCGGCTGGGCCAACACCTGGAGGCCCATGCAGATCTGGGTGGGTTTATCCTCAGCACCCTGATCCGCGACCACCTGTGGGAGGCCCAATGGCGGGGCTATGACTCTGCTGCCGAGCTGTATCTGGCCCGCCAGGGCCTGACTCAGACCTTTTTGGAGAACCTATTGGAAGGGATCCGCGATCGGTTTGACCTGTTCCAGCACTATTACCGCCTCAAAAGCAGAACAATGGGACGTTCCATTCGCATCTGCGATCTGCATGCGCCCTGGGGGGATCCCGTGCCGCCCCTGACCTCTGCTGAGGCCACCTCTCTAATCTGGGCAGCCCTGCAGGACTTCTGCCCCGAGTGTGCGGCCCAGGCCAAACCCTGGCTGCTAGAAGTCGGCTCGGCAATCGAGGCAGACAAGCCCAATCGCGCAGCGGGCGCAGCCTTTCGCCCCGGCGAAACGGAGTTCTCGCCCAGGTCGGGAGAAACGGGATCCGGCGGGAGCGAGCTCCTGTTGAAGGTTCTTGCTATCATCAGCCAGCGGCTCCGGCCTGAGGATCCCCAAGTTTGGCTGGATCTGGAGGAGATGCAGGGGAGTTCCGCACTGCTGCCGCGAGCGTGGGGGGTGCAGGCTCACACCGTCTTTTTGCAGCAAATACTCCTGGATCACCTGGTTGCCTCAGCAGTGGGATCCCCTCGCATGGGCAGGCCTGCTCTTTACGACCCAGAGGGGCAAACTGCTCCGCAGCGCTGGCGGGAACGCTCCGGCAGCCTCAAGTTGGCCCAGGCCCTGTTGATACACCATTTGGAAGCCCAGTTGCAGGCGGTGTTTTACCAGAGCTTGATCAGTCGGCTGGAGCTGATTCTCTATCGGTCGGGGCTCCCCGCATGGGAAAATGTGGCAACCTATCCTCTTTGGGTGAGCGAAGAGTGGTTGAAGCTGTGTCAAGAGCTGTGCGGAGATGCGGTGGAACTGTTGCCGGAACACCAGTTTTACTGGGTGGGGATGCCGGAGCTGTTTCTCCACCCCTTTAGTGCCTATCAGGCTAGCCTTGCCAGCCTGGTGGCCTTGGCCTGTCACCGCCGCTATCACAGTTCTCCGCGCAACTTTCTGCCCCACTACCTCCGTTGGTTGGCCAGCCCGCCCGGATCCCTGACTTTGGAAGAAACCACCCAGATGCTGCAGGCGGATCTGAGCGACCCAGAGGGAGTGTTGCAGGCGCTGGAGGAGCTGGAGCATTGGATCGAGACGCTAGAAAAGCTGCTGGAAGAGGATCCGGATCGCTGACCCACCCTTGTTCTCTTGGACGTAGGCATGCCCTGCGGCGGGAAGATCCTGCGCCCGACTCCTGCGAACCCACCCCAGCGGAGCCAGCCGTTAAAGCGCGTCCCTTCCTGAAATGGGCAGGGGGGAAAGGGCAACTGCTCAGCCAATACGAACCCTTTTTCCCTCGCACCTGGAACACCTATCACGAGCCCTTTTTGGGGGGTGGAGCGGTCTTTTTT
>NZ_JANSHW010000540.1:0-1634 GCF_047461815.1 Synechococcus sp. R6-10 | reverse complement strand
TTGAAAGTGCCAATTTGGGGCAGCTGTTCCTGGATGATGATTTGAAACCGGTCGTAGAGGGCCTTGCGCTTTTCAAAGTCTAGCTCCCGCACCCCTTCGATAAAGATGCGGTCGATCTCCCGTTCCCAATCGCTGACCTCAACCCCTTCTGCCGGGTTGCCGGGCAAATCTCCCAGATTGAAGAGGTGCAAACGGCCGTCGCTGCGCCAGATGTTGGAGCCGTTGTTGGGCTCGGTGCCGCCGCCACCAAAGCCCAGCAGCAGGGTTTCCCAGTCGCGGCTATCGGTGCGCTGCACCAGGGTGTTGAAGGCGATGGGGGTAAAATCAACGGTGATGCCGATCCGCTCCAGATCAGCTTTGATCAACGCGCCGGTGGCCTCCCGCTGATTGTTGCCGGCGTTGGTGAGCAAGGTGAAACGGACACGGTTGCCCTCGGAATCCCGCAGGTGGCCCTCAGCATCATAGGTGTATCCGGCATCGAGGAGCAGTTGCCGCGCTTTTTCAGGGTTGTAGTCGTAGGTGGGCAAGCCCTCTTCGGGGCTGAGGTAGAAGGGGCTGGCGGGGGAGAAGACCGAGTGCTGGATCTGGCCCAACCCTTGCAGGACGCTATCGACGTAAAACTGCCGGTTCATGGCATGGGCCACCGCCCTGCGGAAGTTCAAATCGTTGAACCAGCGACTTTTGACGGGATCCACAAAAGGCCGCCCGGTCTGGGGGTTACGGGCGCGGCTGAGGTTGAAGGCAAAGAAACTGTTGTTCAATGTCTGGCCGAGATTGTAGATGGTGAACTGATCCCGTTCTTCTTCCCGCTTCAAGAGCTGAAAATCTCTCCCCCGCACCGAAAACACGTCGGTCTCGCCGGAGCGAAACTGCAGCAGCGCGGTGTCCTCTGAGTCCACAATGCGCAGGATTACCCGTTCAATGCGCGGGATCCCTTCCCCTTTCCAGTAATAGGGGTTGGGCCGGTACACCAGCCGCTGGCCGGGGGTGTATTCCTGCAAGATATAGGGGCCGGCCCCCACCAACTCCTGCACCGGCGTGTCGATACCCCAGGTTTGCAAGAAAAGGGGGTTGCCCTGGCTGTCCACCTGCTCGACGGTGGGCTCGAGGATGTGCTTGGGCAAAATGGGGGATCCGGCCTGCAGCAGAAAGGGAGCGAAGGGCTCCGGCAAAACGAACTCAATCCGCCGCTCGTCCAGGGCCCGCACCTGAGGCAGTGCTCCAGCTTCCCCAATTCGCTTCACGTCCCGCGAGGAAGTCGGGATCCGCTCGTCGAAGATGATGCGGTTGAAGGTAAAGTCCACATCTGCTGCCGTCAGGGGCTCTCCATCCGACCAGCGCAGCCCTTCCCGCAAGGTAAAGACATAGCGCAAGCCGTCCTCAGACACTTCCCAGCCTTCCGCCAGCTCCGGTTTGGGCAAGAGGGTATCCTCATCCAAGGTGACCAAGCCCGCCTCCAGGTAGGCGATGGCGTCGCGGCTGGAGCTTTCGGCGGCCAGATAGGTGTTGAAGGTTTTGGGATCCGAAGTCACCGTGGCAACCAGATGGGGGGGGCGGGTGGGCGTGGCACAAGCGCTGAGCCAGAGCAGAAGGATCCCCAAGAGTAGAGGGACAAAAAGGCTTCTCTTGAGCTG
>NZ_JANSHW010000539.1:567-870 GCF_047461815.1 Synechococcus sp. R6-10 | reverse complement strand
CTGCTGGCCTCTGGCCAGTACATCGGCGGGGCGGCGGTGCAGCGCTTTGAGGAGCAGTTTGCCCAGTTTTTGGGGGGTGGCCCCCTGGAGGCCGTCGGCTGCAATTCCGGCACCGATGCCTTGGTGTTGGCTTTGCAGGCTTTGGGCATCCAGGCGGGGGATGAGGTGCTCACCAGTGCCTTTAGTTTTTTTGCCTCGGCTGCCGCCATCAGCCGGGTGGGGGCGCGTCCGGTGTTTGTGGATGTGGATCCGTGCACCTTTAACCTGGATCCGCAGCTGCTGGAAAGGAGCATCTCCCCCCGC
>NZ_JANSHW010000539.1:0-557 GCF_047461815.1 Synechococcus sp. R6-10 | reverse complement strand
CTTTAGTTTTTTTGCCTCGGCTGCCGCCATCAGCCGGGTGGGGGCGCGTCCGGTGTTTGTGGATGTGGATCCTGCTACCTTCAACTTGGACCCCCGACTGTTGGAAAAGAGCATCTCCTGCCGTACCAAGGCGGTGGTGGTGGTGCATTTGTTTGGGCAGGCGGCCAACATGACCCAGATTCTGGCTATTGCCCGGCGGCACGGCTTGGCGGTGGTGGAAGATTGTGCCCAGGCGGTGGGGGCCTGCTGGGGGGGCAGGCCGGTGGGCACTTGGGGGGAGGTGGGCTGCTTCAGCTTTTTTCCCAGCAAGAATCTGGGTGCGGCTGGGGATGGGGGGGCGGTGGTGACGCGGGATCCCCAACTGGCCAGGCGGGTGCGGGCGCTGCGGGAGCATGGGCAGACCCGTCCGTACCACCACGAGCATCTGGGTCTCAACAGTCGTTTGGATGCGCTGCAGGCGGTGATTCTCTCGGTGAAGTTGCCTTATCTGCGGGAGTGGAACTGGCGGCGGCAGGGGATTGCGGAGTGTTACCACCGCTTGCTGCAAGGGATCCCGG
>NZ_JANSHW010000538.1:0-2261 GCF_047461815.1 Synechococcus sp. R6-10 | reverse complement strand
GTGGCCTTGTGGCGCTTTACTACCCTATCCCCACCCCCACCACCCCGTCAAGATATCCAACCCAAAATTTTTTGAAGCCAGAAGGGATCCGGATCCACCGTTAGACTGTTGAAGTGAGCTCAGATTGGGTTAGACGGGTCTATGGGGATTGTGATTGGGGCTGCTGCTCCTGACTTTAGCTTGCCTGCGGTGGGGAAAGGGATCCAAAAGGGAGCCCAGATTTCACTGGCGGCCTACCGGGGCAAGAGCAAGGTGTTGCTGGCCTTTTACCCGGCGGATTTTTCCCCGGTATGCACGAGCGAGATGCGTTGCTTTCGGGAGGATTGGGAAGCTTTCCGGGCCGCGGGCTGCGAGATCTTGGGGATCAGCAGCGATCCCCTCTCCAGGCACCAAGCCTTTGCCGAGCAGCTTAAGCTGGAGTTTCCTTTGCTGAGCGATGTGGACAGAACCGTGAGCCAGCAGTACGGGGTGGACAGCCTGCTGGGGACGCGGCGGGCCTATTTTTTGGTGGATAGCCAAGGGATCCTACGCTACCAGCATGTGGAGTGGCTGCCCTTGTTCAAGCGAGACAACCGGGAGCTGCTGGAGGCCGTGAGGGCGATTAGCTAAACGGGGGATCCTCTGGGGTGGGCCAGAGAACCCGTTGCGGCTGTCCGGTGTCCGGCAGGGAGAGGGGAGTGTGGCCAAGGGGCTCCAGAAGCCAGCTACGCTGGGGCGGGCTCCAGTTGCCCTGGCGGGCCTCGATCTCCAGAATGAGCTGGCCATTTTGCTGTCGCAAGCGGAAGAGGGTGGTGGCCCAGGCTCCTGCTCGATGGGCGAGGGTTTCCCCGTCGTCTTCGTAGAGGGTGAAGCTGCCGTTGCCGGGGTAGAGTTTGAGGTGCGGTTGGTCACGGCGCAGGTGGGCGGTGGACGGGCAGGGGGGAGCTAAAGGCAGAACGGAGCCACCCCGCACAAACAGCGGCAGTTGTTCGAGAGGGGCAGGGACGAGAATGTAGCGGGGGCCGGTGTGGGCCTGACCTGTCCACCAATCAAACCAAGTGCCCTGGGGTAGGTAAACAGCGCGGCACCGCACGCCAGGCCGAACCACAGGGGCAGCTAGGAGGGCGGATCCCAGCATGGCTTGATCTGAGATCTCGTAGGTTTGCGGATCGTCGGGAAACTCGTAGAGAAGGGGGCGCAAGATGGGGGATCCGGTTTGGCTGGACTCCCAAAAGAGGCTGTAGAGGTAGGGCAGCAGCTGGTAACGCAACTGAATGGCCTGCCGGCAGATGGTTTCCACTTCGAGGCCAAAGCTCCAGGGCTCGTGGGGGCGGGTGCCCAGGGCGCTGTGGCCGCGCATGAGGGGGTAAAGAATTCCCATTTGCATCCAACGGGCAAACAGCTCGGGAGTGGCATTGCCACCGAAGCCGCCGATGTCCGCGCCGACAAAGCTAACTCCCGACAGGCCCAGGTTTAGGAGCATGGGCAGGGACATCTCCAGGTGTTCCCAGGAGGATTGGTTGTCGCCTGTCCAGACGGCAGCCCAGCGCTGGATCCCAGCAAAGCCGGAGCGAGTCAGCACGAAGGGGCGCCGGTTGGGGTTGAGCTGTTCCAAGCCTTCACGGGAAGCGCGTGTCATCAGCAGGCCGTACAGGTTGTGAACTTCGGCGTGGGTGGTGGGTTCGTCGGGTGGGCCTTGGGGGGCATCGAGGGGGATATCGACGATCTGGCCGCCGTCTCCAAAGGGGCGGTCGTTGAGGGCCGGCTCGTTCATGTCGTTCCAGATGCCATCCACACCGGCTTGGGTGAGAACCCGTTGCCAGGATCCCCACCACTGCCGCACTCCGGGGCGCAAGAAGTCGGGAAAGAGGACTTTGCCTGGCCAAACGTAGCCATGGAAGAGGTGGCCGTCGGCGCGGCGGATAAAGAAATCCTGGGCCAAGCCCTCGTCGAAGACGGCGTAGTCGGCTTCGGGCTCGAACTTGACGCCGGGATCCACAATGGCTACCACCCGGAAGCCAGCCTCGTGGAGTTGGGCCATGAGCCGGGCCGGTTCGGGGAAGCGGCGGGGATCCCAGGTGAAGACGCGGTAGCCGCGCATGTAGTCGATATCCAAGTAAATGACGTCGCAGGGGATCTGCCGCTGGCGAAATTGCTGCGCAACGGTTTGAACCTGGGCGGCGCTGGCGTAGCTCCAGCGGCACTGTTGGTAGCCCAAGGCCCAGAGGGGAGGAAGGGGAGGCCGCCCAGTGAGTTGGGTGTAGGTCTCGAGCACCAAGGCC
>NZ_JANSHW010000537.1:0-7774 GCF_047461815.1 Synechococcus sp. R6-10 | reverse complement strand
TCGCTGGGGGTGAGGTCGAACTCGATGTGGATATAGGTGCTATCCCCGGGGTTCAGACGACATTCTCCACCTGGCAGCATTTCGCCGTGGTAGCAGTCTGGGCGCTTTTCCACCAAAATGCGACAACCGGGCAAATGCTCCAGGTCGGCCAAGGAGAGCTGCGCCAAGCGCTGCGGATCCTGAGAGGCACCTGCCCAAGCTGCTTGATCCCGCAATTTGTAGTTCTCGATCCGCAAGGGATCCCCCAATACCTGGAGCACCCGGCTGCGATAAAACTGGCCCGGCGTGTGCTGGTTAAATTGCTCGGTAAAAAAGCCGATCCCCTCCGAGAACAGGTGGGGAAGGCGCACGTACCAAAGGCTGACCGGCACAAACCACACCGGCTCTGCCATCGCCTGGGTGCGGTTGCCGTAGTAGCCCTCCAGCCAGTTGGCCAGGGTGTGCAAGTCGGAAGCGGATTTTTCGTCTACCATAGGGAGCTATGACAAAACTTACCCCCAGCTCTAGCTATAGCATTGCCCTGCGCATTCGCCTGCTCAACCAGCCGGGAGCCCTAGCCCGCGTCACCCAGGCCATTGCGGAAGTGGGAGGCAGCCTCAGCCAGATCGATCTCATCCACCAATCCCCTGCGGAGACGGTACGGGAGATCGCGGTGGATGCCGTCAGCAGCGAGCATGCCCAGCAAATTCGCGCCGCCGTGGCTGCCCTACCCAATGTGAAAGTGGAGCGGGTGGTGGACCGCACCTTTGAGCTGCACCGCGGGGGAAAGCTGCAGGTGGTGGCCAAAAGCCCCCTGGAGAGCGCCGCCGATCTGGCCATGGCCTACACGCCGGGGGTGGGGCGGGTTTCTCTGGAAATTGCTGCCAACCCCGCCGCGGTCTATGAGTACACCATCAAGGGCAACAGTGTAGGCATTGTAACCGATGGCAGTGCGGTGCTGGGCTTGGGGAATGTCGGCCCGGAGGCAGCTTTGCCGGTGATGGAGGGGAAGGCGGCGCTGTTCAAGCGCTTTGCCGATATCGATGCCTTTCCTCTGTGCCTGGCCACTCAGGAGGTGGGGGAAATTGTAGAGACGGTGGTGCGCCTGGCGCCGGGATTTGGCGGCTTTAACCTGGAAGACATCAGCGCCCCTCGCTGCTTTGCCATTGAGTCTCAGCTCAAGGCCCGCCTCAACCTGCCGGTGTTTCACGACGATCAGCACGGCACCGCCATTGTGGTGCTGGCGGCGCTGCTGAATGCCCTGAAAGTGGTGAAAAAGAGCCTAGACGAGGTGCGCATTGTCCTCAACGGGGCCGGGGCAGCCGGCATTGCCGTGACGCAACTGCTGCGGCGGGCCGGGGCAGCCCACATCCTGGTCTGCGACCGCCAAGGGATCCTCAGCCGCTCCCGTTCCGATCTCACCCCCGAGAAGGCGGCCATTGCCGTCGAGGAGAAGGGATCCCTGGCGGAAGCCTTGGTGGGAGCGGATGTGTTTATTGGGGTGAGCGTGGCCAATGCCCTGACAGTGGAGATGGTAGAAAAAATGGCACCGGATCCCATCGTCTTTGCCCTGGCCAACCCGGTGCCCGAGATCCAGCCGGAGCTGGTGGGCAATCGGGTGGCAGTGATGGCCACGGGCCGCAGCGACTACCCCAACCAAATCAACAACGTGCTGGCCTTTCCGGGCGTGTTTCGCGGCGCCCTCGACTGCCGCGCCAAGCAGATCAACACCGAGATGTGCCTGGCTGCCGCTCAAGCCATTGCTGCCTTGATCCCTGCCGAAGAGTTGGATCCCCAGTGGATCATCCCCTCGGTCTTCGACGGGCGGGTGGTTCCTCAGGTGGCCGCTGCGGTAATCCAGGCTGCCCGCCAAACCGGCGTGGCCGGGATCCCTTGAGGGCTACCTAGGGCACCAGGTGACAAGCCACAAAATGCCCCGCGCTCACCTCGCGAAAGGCCGGGGGTGGATCTTGGCCTGTTCCTTCCCTGGGGGGAACTCACACCAGACGACCCAAGCGCTCCCGCAACTCAGCGGCGGCCTGCTCCAGGTGCTCAGGGGTGTAACCGGTGGTCTCTACCCTGACAGCAAGGTGGGTGTCCTGGCTCTGGTGGAGATGGATCCACAAGATGTGGCGGCCGTCCTCTGTTTTGCGGTTTGCAGCTTTGACGCTGTTTTTGGGGGCAGAGTAAGCGTGCGGGTCGTAGCGGACCAGATCCACCCAGGGAATGTCTCGCAGGAGTTTTTCCACCTTGACCCAGCTGCGAGGACGGTGGTGGCTGCTGTCGACCTGCAGCTGGATGACTTCGGAGCGAGGTCGGCCTGAAAAGGACTCCGTCCCGCTGGCGCGATAGGACTCCGTCCCGCTGGCGCGATCGGGAAGATCTGCCCGAGGGATCCGGGGCTGAACTTCCGGCTGTAGGTAGGGCAGGTAGACCAAAGACTTGTATTGCTCATGGATGTAGCAAACTGGGATCCCCAATTGGCTGCCCACCACAGCCATGATCATGGCTTGGGCTTTGAACCCACCGGTGGCGGCAAAGGTGACGATCCCCTTGGCGCTCTCTGCCAACTGTTTCAACAGCTCGGCCATCCGCTCCAGAGAGGATCCCTCTAGCTCGTAGTCGATGCCGGGAAGGGGCACCAGAGAAACCTGTTGTTGGCCCAGTTCTCTTTCAAAGAAGAGCTTCAAAATCCGGGCACACTCCAGCCCATTGCGGAGTGCAGCAGAACCAAAGCATCGCCGGGGGTGGGATCCAGGCGGTAGTAGGTGTTGGTTAAGGACTCCGTCCCGCTGGCGCGATCGGCGCTGATCAGCTCCAGATCGGTTCTTTTCATCCAGGCCAGCGCTTGCTCCGGATCCCCGATGGTTTTTTGTCCCACCCAGGGGCGCTGCGGCTGCAGGTCTTTGTCAAGGTTGGTGAGCAAGGAGGTGCCCACAGTCATGATGATGGTCTGCATGATAGGCGGTTAACTCAAATTTTTCGAGAGCTCTGTCTTGCTTTGCGCCCAGAGCAGCTGGACTTTGCCGATTCTGCTATCTTCTCTGATATCTTCAAATCTGGAAAGTAACTTCGTTGCCCTTGATGTTGGTGATGGTGGCCTTCAGTTTTTGACCAATCTGGAAGCAGGCTTGGCGGGCCCGCTGTTGGGTCTAGTCTTGTGGGTATTGGTTGTTTTGCTGTGGTCTGTCCTGCTGGGGCTCGTTTGCCGCGCCTTGGGGAACGGCGTCCCTGCGACCAGAGTGGCTGTTGGGCTGGGATCCCTGGTGTGGCGGAGTCTCGCCAGCAGGCATCCCCCCATTCCCGTAGTAGCGGGCCATGCCTAGCCCAGGATCTGCAGCACCTCTGCCGGCCTGTCCTGTAGGGCTACATCTTCAGAGACTACCGCAAGTGGAACATTCATACTGAACAGTATCTGCGCGACCTTTGCTTCGAGACTGTTGAAGAATCTAATCACATCAAAATTCGGTTTTATGGAGATCCGCGCTATCAAATCGTTATGGCTAAAACTCCTGGCGACTGGAGGGCTGGCCGCAATATTTCAAGGACTCCGTCCCGCTAACGCGATCGGGATATTCGCAACCTCATTTTTGGCCTTTGAGATCCTGAAACGAATAAAGTTTAGTTGCAAACCTAACTTTCTCAGGGGGCACGCAGCTGAGAAAAGTTGAGCCGAGTCCTGATAGGCTGAAGAAAAGTTGGGATCCCTGCCATGTTCTACCTGCCGGTCTCGCTGCTGTTGTTTTTCATGCTGGTGTTGCTGCTGCCTTTCCTCTGGCTGGGGCTGGCAGTGGATGTGGTGGCGCTGGCGGTGGGAAAGCTGGGGTTCTCGCGGGAGGGAGCGCTGTTACTGCTGCTGGCCATCCTGGTGGGCAGCTCGGTCAATATTCCCCTCTATCGGGTGAAATGCGAGGTGACGCTGGTAGAAGACCTAGCTAGCTTGTGGATGCGGCAGTTCTGGGGGATCCCTTTGACCAAGCTTTCCCAGGAGACGGTGATTGCCTTAAACGTGGGCGGGGGGCTGATCCCGGTGCTCTTGGCCCTATACCAATTTGGGCGGGCCGACAGCGTGCTGATCCTGGCGGTGACGGCGCTGGTAACCTTGGTCAGCTACTATGCTTCCCACGTGGTGCCCGGGATCGGCATTCAGATGAATCCTCTAATTGCCCCAGCTACAGCAGCCTTGGCCGCTTTGTTCTGGGCTGGGGATCAGGCGCCAGCGGTGGCCTTTGCCGGCGGGGTTTTGGGTACCCTTATCGGGGCGGATCTCCTGCACTTGCCGGAGGTGTTGCGGCGCAATTGCTCAGGCATTCTCAGCATTGGCGGGGCCGGGGTTTTCGATGGTATTGCCCTCTGTGGCTTGTTTGCCCTGCTGCTTAGCTAAACCAGCAAATAGGTAAGGGAAAGGGTGATGGATTGGGCGGGATCCAGCCAACGCAAGTCGGGATCCCCTTCGGAGGCACGCTGAGTCAACTCCTCGAGGAGCGTTTGCGTCCATTCCAGCGGCCCATTGAGCAACATCGGCGAACGGGCTACCCCCAGTTTGCGGGCCATAGCCTTGAGGGCTTCCAAGCTGGCGGACAGGGGGCGGGTGCTGGCCACAAACAACAGCTCCGTCAGCCCTTGGGCATGACAGGTGAGCAAGTCAGAGCTCACAGCAGAGCGCAGCTCGCCATCGACCTCCGGCAAGGGTGGCAAAGTTAAACTGCTCTTGGCTTCCAAGCGAAGAGGTGTGGTGAAGTTGTCCTGAGGCAGGGGGGCCAGCAGGTGCAGTTGTCCGGTCGGGTCGATCAGCAACAGGTAGCCGTAGAGATCCTGCTCGCTGTTGTTGCAAAGGGTGAGATGCAAGGGATCCCCTCGCGTAAACCGCTGCATACCCACCTCAGCAGGAGCGGAAGTTGCGGACTGGACAAGGCGTGCCGCCAACGAGGGAGCTAAGGACTCCGTCCCGCTGGCGCGATTGGCAGCTCTACCTTTGACAGCCAACTCCGCCACCACCGCCAAGGAAGAGGAAACAGCATTGAGAGTGGTGCGCAAACGTTTGGCAGCCAGCAGATGGGCAAGACGGGGAGCTAACCGCTGGACGGCCATTGCTGCAGCCTCTCCTGCTGGGCCACAGGAATTCAGGAGCAATTCTCGCCCCGGCCAGAACAGGCTGTAGCTGTTCACTTCCAGGGGTTTGAGCAGGGTATCCGACCGTTCGCGCCAGCGGGACGGAGTCCTAAAAGCAGTGGCCATTTCCGGGGTGATGCGGCCCAACAAACAGTCCACCTGTCGCTCGCGGGGGTTGGCCGTTTCCATCCAGCTATAGCCGGCAATGGCATTGGTCAGATCCACCTTTTCAATGCGGCCCAGGTTCTCCTCTAGGCCAACCAAAAGCTTGAGCGTGCTGGAGAGGCCGCGCAGCTGCTCCCGCAAAGGTGTGCCCACAGGGGGAAGCTGCCCTTCCGGACTGGCCATCTGAACCTGAGCCAACAGCCCACTGCGAGAACGCATGAGCAGCGGCGTCGGCGAAGAGGCGGAAGGATCGGCGGGAATGGGAACCAAAAGAGTACCCGGCTGCAAACCACACAGCGCCGCCGATGGGATCCCGCCTAACCACACCTGAGCCCGATTTCCCTTCACTTCTTGAACTACCCCGCTGACCCCTGCCGGTGTGGGCATGAGAAAATAGGGATGGATGTGTCGAGCAGTGTCTTCGCCTTCCAAGGTGGGGCGTTGGCAGGCGAATAGGCCCAGCTCTCGCCGGCTGACCACCTGGTTAAAGGCCACCAGCAGACGAGTGGCAGGCGTGGTTTCCCACAGGTACTGCGTCAGCAGATAGGTGAGTACCCCAGCATAGAATCCTGGCCAAGCGGCTTCTGCTGCCAAGTCTTGCGGGGTGGTGGCCGAAATCAGCAAGCCCTTGGGCGGAGACGGCCAAACCCGCTGCGGCTCCGATCGCGCCAGCGGGACGGAGTCCTTGGAGTCCGAGATCGCGGCTGGGGGACGGGAACGCAGTTGCAAGTTGCCTCGCACCGACGGCGAGACATAGGTAAAGCCACAGTCCAGAAGGGTGGTGATCTGGGCAGTGCCCAAGCCTTCCAAAAGCCGGAAAAAGCTGTCTAGCTCCATTGCTGCCACTCCCTCAGAGCCAGACAACAGCAGCACCGGCTGCCAACAGTTGGGCGCGGATCCCAGCCGCCACTGGCCATAGCCGCTAAACTGCACCACTACCGTTTCAGCCGTGTGACCTTGACCCCCCAAGTGCTCTGCAAAGGCCGATTGGATCCCAGCCGGCGTGGCTGCCCCATCGGTAAGGGTGAGAATGTCTGCCGGGTCAAAACCAAAGCGATAGAGGAGTAGCTCCCGCTGCAACTCCACATCTGTCAAACACCCTTGTAGCGCGGATCCCTCGCCAAGGTAGCGGTTAATACCGATGAGAACAGCCAGCTTGCGGGAGCCAGCCGCCAAAGCTTGCCCATATCGCTCAGCCCGGCCCCTCAACCAGCCAGGGGATAGGCCAAGACCGGCAGCAACCAGGAGGAGTTTTTGCAGAAAAGACCGCCTTTCCATGTTGACCCTCTGGGCTGACCCCCGGCCCAACGACTACCCCATCGGCCAGCGAGCCACAGCTAAACTTTGCACTGGAATCTGTTGCTGCCTATTTCAGGATATCCCCATCCACACAGCTTTTTCCCGAGATCGAGTGACAGTTTTTGGCGTTTTCTTTGCATTCCTTATCAATCAAACCCCCGCTACTTCCCATGGGGATCCCACGGCAGCGCTCTTCTGTCAGACAAGTCCGTCAGACAGGAGGGAAAGTGTGAGGAAGTCAATACTCAGCGGTTCAGGAAATAGGGCAAGCAAGCCCCACGCTCCGGCCAATGGAAGCGGACGAAGGGAACCAAAATGAACCCAGCTATCCCCAGACAGAACAGGCCAAAGTAGAGGTGGAAAGCCCCGACTGGATCAGCTGGTTCCATCCTTCCCCCTCCTAGGGATCCCAGCGCTAAAGCCAAGAGATTGTTCAAGGCATGAGCCAAGACAGGCAAGGTCAGGGAGCGGGTCTGCAGGTAGAACAGGCCCATCACCAGGCCGAACACCGTCAACCCGACGGGGTTGGGGTGCAGCAGGCCAAATACCCCAGAAGAAGCCAGCAGACCTCTGGAGAGGCCCCACTTGAGGCCCCAGCGGTGTAGCAAGATGCCGCGAAACAGCCACTCCTCCGTTATGGGGGCCACCACCCCAATCGAGAGCCAGCGCAACCCCTGATACATCTGCGGCCAGGCCGTTTCCCTATCCTCTTCCCCCAGTGAGTGCAGCATCGACTCCGCCAGCTCTGGTGCAAGCCAAGATATCAGGTAGATCATCAGTAAAGTTGTGCCGATGGAGAGCACTACCAAAGCCGGCACCACCCGCAGCAGGGATCCCCAAGGAATAGCAGCCCGCCAGTTGCCCCACAGCCGTCTCATCTGCAGATGGGCTTGCTGCCCCCGTCGCCAGCTCCAGATACAGGTGAGGACAAATGTAGCGCAATAGACAAAGTCGGCCAGCAGAGGATCGTCAGATGGGAGATGAAACAGCTGGGCCAAGGCGATGGCTCCCAAGCCTACCCCCAGGTTGATCACCAAGAAGGCCAACAGCACGTGGCGCGCCTTAAGGGCTGCAAATCCGGTCACACTCGGCTCGGCAGGCCGTAGAGGGGGGGATCCAGACACAAAGGCAGAGATCGCGGTTTTCCCATTTTAGGTTTGGCGGGGATCCCCGTAGGTGGGCTGCTGTCACCTTCTCCGGGAGAGGATGAAGATCCTTT
>NZ_JANSHW010000536.1:0-617 GCF_047461815.1 Synechococcus sp. R6-10 | reverse complement strand
ACTTGGCTTCCCTCGCGACGAACCGAGAGCACCTGCATAGAGACCTGTCCACTGGCGGCAATTGGTAGGGGGGGCGGAGGTGGTGTGGGCGCTGGCGGGGCAGGAACTCCGTCCTGCTGACGGGAACGAGAAGGTGGAGGAGATGGAGTGGCGGGGCGAGGAGTTGGCGACGGGGCCGCCGCCAATTCAGGAGACAATCTGGGGGTGGGTGTTGGAGTGGGAGTTGCAACCGGCGTGGGTGCTGAGGTAAAGAGGGGGGTGGGAGTTGGGGACGGACGAAGGCTGGCTTCGGCTGCTGCAATTACCTCAGCCTCGTTCAGCAAGGGCACAGTGCGGGGATCCCGAACTTCGCGGGAAGGAGAAGCCCGACCGGCGCCGGTGACGGGAGAAGAAACCCCCGATAGAGCTCGCTGACCAAATAGGTAGCCCAGACAAGCACTCAACACCGTTGTGAAGAGAAACGCGCTCAGCCAGAACAGCACCCCCGAGAATGTGGAGGCGAACTCCTGAGACGGTTTGGCCGGTCTACGCAAAGGCTGTTAACTCCTGCTGCTAGTTCGCTTTCCTATGATACGAAAGTGACAGAGAAGCTAGGGGTTCTCGACCGGGGCAGAGTT
>NZ_JANSHW010000535.1:0-1377 GCF_047461815.1 Synechococcus sp. R6-10 | reverse complement strand
GGGGTGGTTTACAGCACCCCCAATCGACCGTTACCAGTGCCTTAAACAACCGTTTCTGGTGTCCGCAGTATTGTTATAGCATTCCTCCCGACACCGACCCTACGGGTACAGTGCGGGGCTCCTGCAATTTCTAGCTGAAGTGGCTCTTGCAGGTTTAGAGTGGCGATTGACTTGTAGTTGTGGCCATACTGGAGGGATGGCGTAAAGAACTGTAACCTCAGCAGTACACCAGAGTCATCTTGAAGTGCAGTGAAATAGTGCAGTAAAATTGTCTCTAAGGCGTTCTTTGTTCTTTGTGTTGGTTCTAGCTCCCCTTTCTCCTTAAAAAAAGAGGAGTTGTGAGTGAGAGAAAACCTACCCAAACATTACCTATGGTCAAAACAATCTTCAAGACAATCTCCTCTTCCACCCTGGGGTCGATGATGTTGCCTTTCTCCTGCCGCCAGCTTTGGATAACTGCCTTTCCCGCGTTGGCTGGAGTTACGGTGGCTATTGGCGGCCTTGGGGCGGGAGGATCCCTGTGGCAGGCGGGAGCAGCAGGTTTGGCTACGGGGATGACGGGCTATGTGGCTTCTGCTCTATCTGGGAGCGAGGCCAAAGCCAAAATCCAGCTTCTAGAGCACCTCAAAAATCAGCAGAAGCAAAACGAAATCACTCCTTCAGACCTACAGCAATTGCAAAACGAGTTGGCCAGTCTGCGTGCTGCCCTTGAAGATTGGGCAAAAGTCCAGCAGAATGGAAAAGCTGCTGCCAAAACTCATGAGAATGCTCATTCGCAAGCTCAAACTGCTCAGCTCCATTTTGAGGAGATGGAGACCCAGATCCAATCTCAAAAAGAACGGCTTTCTCAGTTACGCGCAGAAGAGCAAAGTCTGAAAGCCTCGATTGGAGATTTACAAGCCAAGAAACAGAAACTCATTCAGTCCCTTGAGGAGGGCATAGCCAAGGTGGAACAACTCCAATCAAAACAGAATCTCCTCAAGCAAGATATTGCCCGCCTAACCCAGGCTTGTCGGTCAACAGGCTCTAGTAACTCCATTAAACGGTCACCTATGCCCGCGAAAGGATCTTCAGACGTATCTCTTGGCTCGGCCCGCACGACCAAAGCTGCTGCCGACATTGCATGGGCCGACAAATATAACGAAGTCTTTGCAACTCTCGAGGAGAAAATTAGCAACCTGGAAGATGGCGCCAAAGCAATGGCAGAGCTGGCATCGATGAAGGGCAACAGCAGCTGGTAGGAGTGAACATCTCAATCCCAATAGCAGCGAAATGGCTCACGGCTCCGGCTCGCCAAAGCCCCGCAGAGGATGAGCATATTCTGAGGGGGTCAGGCCCTTAGCCTGCACCAATACTCCAAAGCCCCCCAACCCCATG
>NZ_JANSHW010000534.1:0-2078 GCF_047461815.1 Synechococcus sp. R6-10 | reverse complement strand
TAATCCGTACTGAACATATTATACATTATTTTCAGTATAGTTGAGCTTATTATTGACTAGAGTCATGCTCCTTCGCTACGCAATGCTCAGGCGGCTGGTCTGAGGCTGGCTTATTCTGACCCTTGGCCCGCAGATCCGACGCCCCCGACAGATGTTGAGACGGGTCTGGAGTGGCTGGTGAAAAACTCTGGGCAAGTTTTACCGGGTAGTTTCACCACCTCTATCCCTATGGTGCTCCGCACCGCCGAGGCGACTGGCTGGGCAGGAGTATCCAACTCGGCAGAACAGAAGGGGTTGACCGCCTAATCTTCGTCTTCATCTTCTTCGTCATCTCCGTCTTCCCATTCCTCATCGAGATCCAGCAGCAGGGCATAGAGCTGATCAAAAAGCTCTGGCGGCTCATCAGGGGTGAGCAGGTAGGGATCCCCTTCGTCAGGCAGAGCGGCGTAGAGCAAAACGGGATCGAGGGGGGTAAAGATGCCGTATTTCTTCTCTTGGTAGAAAAAGGTAGCTAGCAGTTGAAACTCCTGGGCATCTTCCTCGCTCTCGCCCAGCTCGAACACATCTTCCTCTTCGACTGGGGGCAATTCCCCCTGAACCGTGAGGATGTCGAAGCCATTTTGCTGCAAGGTGAGGTTCAACTCCCCCAAGACAGCCTGGATGGTGGGCAGGGTAGCCTGTAGCTCTTCGGGATCCGGCTCGTCCAGGATCCCTTCCATGTTGGCATCGCCGTTCACCGCTTGGCTGGGTTCTTCTTCCCCTTCCCAAACCAGCACTTTGATCACAGCATCAACGGGAGTTACCAGAGCATAGGTCTGCTCGTCGATGACCACCTGCCGCAGGATCTCGCACTTGAGAGGCTGGTTTTGCTCGTCGCGGAGCACCAAGGTTTCATGGGATTCAGTCATTGAAAACAGCCCAGGGTAGGAAAGACGGGGGTGTACAGAAGCTCATTCTCCCATGTTCTGCCCCCCTGCAATGCTGAGGGATCCCTTCCAGGCCCACCGGCAGAACTCTATGCTTCGGCTTCTCCTTCTGCTTGGGTTAAGGCTTCCAGAGCCAATAAAATCTCCTCTTCTCGGCGGGCGTAGGTTTCTTCGTCAATTTCTCCCAAATCTAGCTGAATTTGCAGGGCCGTAAGTTCTTTTTGCAGGTTTTCTTTGCTATCCAGCTGTGCTTCGGCGCGTTCTTGGATCTGCTCTGCTAGCCAAAGCAAACTTTGGGCCGGCCACGTCAACAGTTGCCAAACCATCCCAGGGCCCCTAAAGCAGATGATGAGTCTTCGTAATCCTATCAATTTGGATTCTCAGGTGGCCATTGCCCCGGCCTAGCCGTGAAACTTTTTGTTCCCTTCCTCCCCAAGCTGGAAAGACTGGGACACGCACGAAGCGCCAGGGGAAACACTGGCTATTGGTGCTCAGGCAAGTCCTAGCCGCGAAGACTAATCCTCTCGCTGGTGCTTCTCGATCCACTCCATGAGCTCCCCCTCGGAATGGGTACACAGGCGCTCTCCCGTGATTGGGTCTTGGACAGACCACCAGACCATGCCGCTGCCATCTACCCACTGCCGCACCCGCAGTTCATCGCAGGCCGCCAAGACTGCCTTCAGGCTCTGCCAAAGGTGGCGCAGTCCTCTGAAGAGCGCTGAAGAGAAGGGATCCCTGCCGCCGTACTCGGCTGCCAGCTGCCGCTCTTCTTGTTTCAGCAGCTCCATCAAGCGGGTGTTGTTGGCCGCCCTAGCTGCTTCCAAACGACGGGCCAGGGAGGCTGCTATGTTTTGGCGATGGCGGGCAAGGAGACTGGTTCCACTCATTTCAGCGGCTGCATTCATAGGGCTGCTCTACATCGCTGGTACCTCTACACGATCAATCCTACCAAAAAATCTGTAGTTAAGGATACGAAAATGGAAAACTACTGGTCATGCACCCTGGCGTGTGGAGTCCAATCCCGGTGCCCTGCCTGAGAGCTGCCGGAAGTTAATCCAACAAGGGGCCACCTGAGCAGCTCAGATCAATCGGCGGCTTCCCCGGACGGATTTAAGAGGGCTAATCCACAGGCAGCAAATTCAAGCGGAGCGG
>NZ_JANSHW010000533.1:0-2169 GCF_047461815.1 Synechococcus sp. R6-10 | reverse complement strand
CCCCAGCCCAGTGCCCCCAGCGGTCGTTGATTTGCTTAAACCCATCCAAATCCAGATAGAGCACGTGGAGGGGAATGCGATGGCGAAGGGCAAAGGGGATCTCCAGCTCCAGTTGCTTCAGGAAAAAACGTCGGTTATGCAAGCCGGTCAGCGGGTCGTGGAGGGCGGCAGTGGCCATTTGCAAAAAGAAGGCTTCTTCTGCCGCGTCGTAGTAGGCAAACTTGAGGGTGCTGGCCCCCACTTGAATGTAATCTCCATCCTTCAGGAGAACGCGGCTGACGCGCTCGCCGTTAACATATGTGCCGTTGAGGCTCTCCAGGTCGGTGAGGACATAACCTTCATCTTCTCTCTCCAGCCGACAGTGCTGCCGGGAGACGGCGTGATCCAAGAGCTGAATGTCCGCGCGGTGGCTGCGCCCCAAAACCCCACCCCTTGCCAAGGGAAACGTCATGCCCACATTGGCGCCGCTGAGCACCGTTAGAAAGGCCCCAACCGGCCCGGCCTGGGATCCGCGCCCGTAGACTTCTGAGGGAATCTGAGTGGTTGGCTCCTCTGGCATCAGAGAGAGAGGATCGATAGGCATGGAGAGACCCAACGGGTTGTGCAGGTTAGCAGTAAGCACTCGTTATATCCGTATTATGCCGGTTTTCCCAAGGGCGCATTTGGGTAGATGGGGGTCGTCTTGCCGGTTCTGATCTGTAAACCTGCGGAACTCTGGAGTTTATCGTATACCATCGCACGCGGTGAGGCCCTCAGTTGAGAGCTACGCGAGGATTCCATCCCGCCTGCGCGGTTGTATCGGCCAGCTGTGGGAAGAAGCTCAATGGCAAACCCCAATTTCCCCAGGATCCCAAGTATTTTTCGGGATAACTCAAAAAACGGGTTCGGTTTGCCCCTCGTTCCCTGATTTCGAGAAGAGGCTCTCTCCTCTATGTCCTACAGATCCTCTGACTTCTGAAGAGTCGCCGAGGCGGCCTAGAATGGGTCTGGGATCCCCGAGAGGAGAAATGGGCCATGATTAGACCCAATTCTGCCCATCTATTGACCCCGGATTTTCGCCTCAGCCTGTCGGTGTTGGCTTTGGCGGTGCCGCTGTTCTGGCTTTCGTTTTGGGCGGGGCTAGGGGTGGGCCTGTTTGGCCTGTTTTTGATGGTGCAGACCTCTCTGATCGGTCTGGCCTTTACCAGAACGGCGCTGCAGGTCTACAGCGGCTCCAGGCGCATCCGCGAGTTCCCCTACAGCGAGTGGCAGGATTGGCAAATTTTCTGGCCGCCGCTGCCGGTGTTGTTCTTTTTCCGAGAAACCCGAAGCATTCATTTTTTGCCGATGCTGTTTAACCCTGCCGAGCTAAAGATGTGTTTGGAAGAGCGGGTGGGTCATCTCCACGCCCAACATCGGTCTCAAGGATCCCCGCCGATTGCTGGTCCGGGTAGCTCCCGCCGATGAGTGGCTCCGCCTTGTGGGTTTGGCAGCAGGCAGAGAGATGGCGCTGGCTGGAGTGTCAGCTTTTGGCGGAGTGGCCTCACGCTTTTGGCTCTCGCCAAGGTCATCCCCATCCCCCGTCTCAGTTGGCCGCTCGGCTGCAACTGCCCCCTGAACAGGCCGCGTGGGGCCATCAGGTGCATGGCTGCAACTGGGTTTGGGCAGATGGGATCACCGAAACCTTTGGACACAAACGAGAGCAGGACTGCTCTGCTGGTCAAGGGATCCCTACCCGCTCTCAGGCAGATGCGGTCATTGCCCGCCGCCAAGGAGATTCTGCCTGGGTCTGCACCGCTGACTGTGTGCCGATTTTGGTGGCCAGCCAAGAATGGGTGGCAGCCATTCACGCCGGGTGGAGAGGCACTGCTGCGGGGATCTTGTCCAAGGTGCTGCAGGAGTTTTTACAGGCGGGGATCCCTGCTGCTGGGATCCGCGTGGCCATCGGGCCCTCTATTTCGGGGTCAGTCTATCAGGTGTCAGAAGCGGTGGCGGAGCTGGTGCTGAACAGTTTACCCCCGGGGCTGGATGCCCGCGCCGCCCTGTTGCCCGATCCTCTGCCTGGCAAGGTTCGCCTGGATCTGCGCTGGGTCAACGGTGCCCAAGCCCAAGCCCAAGGGATCCCCCCTGAACACATTGCCGTCAGCCCCCATTGCACCCTCAGCCAACCCCAAGATTTCTTTTCCTACC
>NZ_JANSHW010000532.1:0-816 GCF_047461815.1 Synechococcus sp. R6-10 | reverse complement strand
TTCATCAAAGCGCATTCCTCCCGACACCGACCCTACGGGTACAGTGCGGGGCTCCTGCGATTTCTAGCTGAACTCCCCTCTCCCTCTGGGAGAAGGGTTTAGGGGTGAGGGTTGACGGCTTTCAAGATTGAAAAAGGCGGGAATAGAGCTGTTGGTGGACTTGACAATCGCGTTCTTGTAGGAGGGTGAAGCTGCCCAAAGCCGGCCAGCTGGGGGAGAGGTTTGGCCTTTCGGCCCGCTTCACAACCGGCAGGATCTCTTGGTGTACCACTGCCTCGATGGGCTCGTACAACTGAGCCAATAGGCTTTGCCCCTCGGTATGCCCCAAAGGTACCAGACGCACCGCTGCCGAGACCAGCCCAGTGAGGGAGGAGAACAAGAAGGCACGCAGGGTATCTTCCAACCCAATGCCCGCCTGAGCGCAGATCCAGCCAAACACCACGGAATGATGCAGTGGATCCCCCTCTGCCTTGGGGACAGAGATTCCCCAGGTGCGTTCTGCCAGTTGAGCTAGGCGTTTCCCCAAATCTAGGCTGGCTTGGCGCGGCTCTGCCGCCCAACGGGTTGCTTGCAGCTGTTGCTGCAGCTTCTCCACTCCCGACTCGGATCCCAATCGGGATAGACGATGGGCCAAGGCACAGGCTCTGCCCTCGGTGGGGGCTAAGCCCATGTGCAAAACCCCCAACAGGTACTGCTGCACCCCAGCCCGATCGCGAAGTTGACCCGCTTGAACGGCAGCTTCCAAGCCCCAGGAGTGGGAATAAGCCCCAATCGGCAGGGCAGAATCGGTGAGCTGTAGCAACAGATAGAAAGTGC
>NZ_JANSHW010000531.1:0-4188 GCF_047461815.1 Synechococcus sp. R6-10 | reverse complement strand
TTCATCAAAGCGCATTCCTCCCGGCACTGACCCTACGGGTACAGTGCGGGGCTCCTGCGATTTCTAGCTGACAGTCAGCTCCAGATCCGTTCCCTTAGCGACAAAGACTGCCAAGACCTGGACTTTGTGGTGCGGCATGCCGACTTAGTGGGCTATTCCTTTGTCCAGCAGCCAGCGGACTTGCAGTTGCTGGTTTCTGAGCTGGAGCGGCGGCAGGCTCGCCCCGATTTGGGCTTGATCCTCAAGATGGAAACGCAGCAAGATGGAAACGCAGCGGGCGGTGAAAAACCTGCCGGCCTTGATCGCGACCGTTGCCGGCTGCCGGCCCCTGGGGGTGATGATTGCCCGTGGCGATCTGGCTGTGGAGATCGGTTGGCTGCGCTTGGGCGAGATCCAGGAGGAACTGCTGTGGATCTGCGAGGCAGCCCAGGTGCCGGTGGTCTGGGCTACCCAGGTGCTGGATCAGCTCACCAAGGAGGGCTTGCCCTCGCGGCCTGAGCTTTCCGATGCGGTGATGTCTGCCCGCGCCGAATGTGTGATGCTCAACAAGGGCCCCTACCTGCTGGAGGCGGTTGCCCTCCTGGACGAGCTGCTGGCTCGGATGCAGACCCACCAGCACAAGATAAAGCCAACGCCTGCGAGCTCTGTACTCCTGGAGGTGACCTGGAGCTGCCCTAGAGACGGAACTTCTCCCCCAGGTAATACTTGCGCACCAAGGGATCCGCCGCCAGCTCCGCCGCCGTGCCCTTGGCCAAAATGGCCCCGTCGTTGAGGATATAGGCCCGGTCGGTGATCTCCAGCGTCTCCCGCACGTTGTGGTCAGTAATCAAAACACCGATGCCCCGTTGCTTGAGCTTGGCCACCACCTCCTGAATATCCGCCACCGCGATGGGATCCACCCCCGCAAAGGGCTCATCCAGCAGCAGAAATTTCGGCCCGTGGATCCCAGCGGCCAAGGCACGGGCGATCTCCGCTCGGCGACGCTCCCCCCCCGATACCTGCAGGCCCAGGCTGTGGGCCACGTGGGCGATGCGAAACTCCTCCAGCAGTTGGTTGAGCCGCTGCTGCCAGAGGCGGCGAGGCACCCCCGTTTGCTCCATGATCAGCAGCAGGTTGTCTTGGATGCTGAGGCGACGAAAAATACTCGGCTCCTGGGCCAGGTAGCCGATCCCCAATTGGGCCCGGCGATGCATGGGCAGGTGGGTGATGTCTTGGTCATCCAACCAGACATGGCCGCGGTTGGGCTGGATCAGGCCAGTCATGATGTAGAACGTGGTGGTTTTCCCCGCCCCATTGGGGCCCAGGAGCCCCACGATTTCCCCCTGCTGAATGTTCAGGCTAACGTCGCTCACCACCTCACGGCGGCCATAGCGCTTACAGATGTTTTCTAAGTAGATCTGCATAGGGCCGGCACAGGGCTGCTGATCAATGCTTACTGATTCTGTAGGGCTGATTCTCTCCAACCGACAGGGATCCCGGCTGCCGCAGCGCACAGGCTACTTCCTCAAAGATGCCCCAAACCCCGCCCACAATCCAGGGGAGTGTAGGCAAAGTGGATCCCTCTCAAGCCAACCGGAGGGATCCTTAATGGGGTTCTCATAGCTCACGGCAACTGCTCGCCCCCCTCAAAATGGGATCATTTCACTAGGGGATCCCTGGCCTTCCCATGCTTCGCTGCCCAGCTTGCTACTGGCTCAACTCCAACTCCGATTATCGCTGTCGTCGCTGTGGGCACTTTTTGCGCCATCGCCCGCTTCCTGTTGCCGAGAAACTCAACCCAAGAAGGCCAACAACCAGCCCTGCCGGCTGGCGGGAAATCCGCTGGGATCGCGTCCTGACTTCCTCGGCAATACTCGGGGTTTTGGTGGGGTTGGGGCAACTGTCTTGGCATTGGGTGCAGCCGCTGCTCAAAGATCCACCCCTTCCCAGTGTTGGCAACGGCCCGGCAGCTTCGGGACGATAGGACTCCAAACGTCATCCCGCCCTGAGAGAGCCTGCTATCAGGTGGGCCAGACAGACCTGCGGAGTGGCCGAAGCCAGAAGATGCCACTATCATGTGACCAGCGCAGAACCATCCCCCTCTGCTGTGTCCCTTCACGTAAACCTTCAAAATTGTGAGGCTTGGTAACCATGAACCTCAATCTCAAAGTTCCCGCCATTTGGGCACTACTGGCCACGGCAGCCTTGGCTTCCTCTGCCGCAGCCACAACCTACAACTCTTGTTTTATGCGCTACCTCATGGCTTCCCGCACCTGTCCCAACTGCCGCCTGGGATCCATTGAGCTGAGCAATCTGGATTTGGCGGAGGCCAATTTCAGCGGTTCCGATCTCATCGAGGCCAATCTGGAGCGCACCATCTTGACGGGCGCCGATCTCAGCCAGTCTTACCTGGTGGGGGCCAATTTGCGGCGGGCTCAATTGAGCGGAGCCAACCTGAGTGGCGCTTACCTGGAGGGGGCAGACTTGCGGGGGGCCAACCTGCGGGGGGCCGATCTCTCTTCTGCATCCCTGTACGGCGCCGACTTGCGGGGGGCCGATCTACGCGACGCCAACCTGGTTGGGGCTGACCTGCGCTTTGCTCGCACCTGGGGCGCACGCCTGCAGGGTGCCGTTCGGGAATAGTGGCAAAGGCCGAAGCCAGCTTCCCCTCTCCCTCTCTGGGAGAGGGACTAATGAATAACGCGTACTAATTGCGTAATGCGGATGGCGAGACTCGAACTCGCAAGGCAAAGCCACACGCCCCTCAAACGTGCGCGTATACCAATTCCGCCACATCCGCTTCCGAGCCTAACCATCATAGCGACAGAGGGGTGGAGTTGTTAAGGGCATTGGCCATTTTGCAGCTATGGCTTGTCCTGCCTCGGCAAAGTTAAGGCAACTCCACCGACGTGGGCTTGGAAGCGTGGGGCAGTCCCCACCCCAACTTCTCTCGCATAACCCGGAAAAATTCCGGTCGGCGCAGGCGCATCAAATCTGTCCAATAGGGGGCACGTACCACCCGAATCTGGTCTTCCGGCATGATGTAGCAGCCGGCATTTCCATCTACCACCAAAACCAGTGGCTGAGGGGTAACGGGGCTAATCCATACCTCCTCCGAATCGGGGAAGACCAAGGCCCGCGACGCCATGGAATGGGGGCAGATGGGAATCAGCTGCAAAACCGGCACCCCCGGTGTGATCACCGGCCCACCCGCCGAGAGGGCATAGGCCGTCGAGCCGGTGGGAGTAGCCAAGATGACTCCGTCGGCAGCCACATCCAGAGGTGAGTGATCCCCGATGGTGATCTCGAAGTGGCACATGCTGGTCAAAGGCTCGCGGTGCAACACCATCTCGTTTAAGCTCAAGACCTCCCAGCGCAATTCTTGCCCTCGGTAGGCTTGCACCAGCAACATGCTGCGGCGATCCAGGGTGTATTCCCCGGCAATGGCGGCACTGGCTGCCTCTTCTAGGTGAGGAAGGTAGGTCTCCGTCAGAAAGCCCAGATGGCCCGTATTCACCGCCAACAAGGGGATCCCTTTGGGGGCCAGTTGCCGTGCTGCTGCCAAGACGGTGCCATCTCCCCCCAACACCACCGCAAACTTCATGGTTTGATCAAATCCAGCCGGGGCCAGGCTATCTACTTTGGTCAGGCAGATGGGGCTGTCGGGCTTGGCATAACCGAGGATACCGCCCCAGTTGGGGGCCACACAGACTTCCCAGCCCTGCTCCTGAAACCAGCGGGCTAGGGTTTCGCTGCTGCGTTTGGCGGCGGGTTTGGCGTCGTTGTAGAGGATCCCGGCTTTGGGCTTGGTCATGGGCAATGGGAAGGCAGAGGTGCCAAAACTCTATCAGTTCTGCAGGCCCCTCTGCTGGCCAGGTGATCCATTCCACAATTTCTGCCAGCAGACTTCGCTGATACATTGACGCTGAACAAGACGGGTAGCTTGCATGGCGAAGCCATACACTGCTGCCCGGGGCTGCAGCGATTGCATCCTGCTCGTTGCCAATCGGCAGCTCAACCCTGGCAGGGCAAGAAGCCACGAGAAGCTACGAGGAAAAACGAGTGACGGCAGGTTGGAACGAGTACCTCAATCGACAGGGCGACCCCGGTACATCAGTCGGTACTTCACCTGCGGGGTCAAGTCTTTTTGCCCTGGATCCCCTTCCGCGGTGATGGGTTGTGGAGGGGCGGTGGGAGAGTGGGCGCTCG
>NZ_JANSHW010000530.1:0-605 GCF_047461815.1 Synechococcus sp. R6-10 | reverse complement strand
GACCCAACGCCTAGCCCACACGACCCAACGGTGGATACCTCCGTGCCTAGCCCACACGACCCATCGGTCTGAGCTGGGTGGGATCCCCAAGCTGCCCTTTCGGCTTTTTATCCCCCTTTCTCCCTTCCAGCCAGGATAGCACCAGGATAGCAGCGGTCTAGCTAAAAGACCCTAGGGATCTAAAAAAATCTAGTCCCAACCTAATCCAAAGAGAAATGGAAACTGTGTTCTATTTAACCTGAGTTAGCAATCTGGAAGAAAACCTCAAGATTGATTGATATTTTGCAAAAGTCATCCAGGATAAAAGTATGGATACCGTTATGAACCCCCTGACACCAATTGCCGGGCGCATTCACTCGGTGGAAACCTGTGGCACCGTCGATGGGCCAGGAATCCGCTTCGTAATTTTTACACAGGGTTGTCCACTTCGCTGTTTGTATTGCCACAACCCCGACTGTCGGGATCCGGAGGCGGGACAGCTTGTTACGGTTGAGTCTTTAATTGCCGAGATCCAACGTTACAAGAATTACTTGCGAGGGGGGGGAGTTACGGCTACCGGGGGAGAGCCTTTAATGCAACCCACCTTTGTAGCTGAGATCTTCCGT
>NZ_JANSHW010000529.1:0-8445 GCF_047461815.1 Synechococcus sp. R6-10 | reverse complement strand
CAAACAGAATGCTATCGCTGCATAGTTGAACAGTGATGTTCAGCAGTGTTCAGCGTAAATGTATCAGCAACAAAAGGTCGCCTTCTCTCTTTCCCAGATCCTGGCGGAAGCTGAGATTGGATAGGTGCTGCCTTTTCCTCCGAAACTGAGCTCTATCTCCTGCCCAATAGGGATCCCATGAGGTTGAAAGCCCTCATTTGATTTTCCTTGCCACACCCTAAAGTTCTCTGGAAGGATGTATACAATGCAGGGATCCAGTGGCCAGTCAGGGGGATCCCTTGGGTCGGGCTCATGGCTTGAGTTTGAGGGGATGTTCTCGGGTCATCCAAAGTGAGAGGGAACTTGAGAAAAATGCAAACTACTGTTTCAGTTTCCACACACTTCTCCACATCCGGAAAGCTTGCTTAGAGATTGAGTTAGAGTGTTTCCAGTCGGTTCCTGCAGTATGCTGCCTTTTCAGGAGGGCAAGACATGAAAGTTGGAGATCGGGTGCGGGTGCGTACCAGCGTGATTGTCTATCACCACCCGGAACATCGCAATCAACCTTTTGACCTCAAAGGTATGGAAGGGGAACTGAAGGCCGTGCTTCGAGATTGGAATGGCCGCCCGATCAGCGCCAACTTTCCCTTTCAGGTGCAGTTTGACAACAAGTTCCGTGCGCATCTCCAAGCTGATGAGCTAGAGGTGGTTGAGCCGGCCAACTCTGAAGAGCCCGCCGGGACGGCGGCCTAGTTAAGGCCCAACAGCGTGCGGTTGGTTTCCAGAATTGGCCTGATCAACTTGGTTTCTTCGGGGGTGAGGTAATTGGCTATCACTTCTTGTAGGAAGCGATAGGTGGCCTCGCAACTGCGTTGGGTGCGGAAGGCCCGCATTAAGGTCTGGAACCAGTAGAGAAATCGATCTTTGTAGCGTTGCTCATCGTCCAGGAGCATGGCCAAAGCCGAGAGGCGCAAAACCCGCACGGTGTCAGCCTTCCACTTGTTGCTGAAGTCTTCCACCCCTCGCATGAGCAAGTAGGGATCCAGCGCGCGCATTTTCATCTCCACATCCCGGATGATCTGGGCCTCCGCCGCCTGAATCTTGCGATAGGCGCTCAGGCGTAGGTCAAAGGAGGCTAGATAGGTCTCCATGAACTGCAGCTCTTCATCCCTGAGATAGCGCCCGTCGGCAGCGATGCTCAGTTCGCGCAGTTGAGTCAGCATAGGGATCCCTGGGCAAGCTGGAATGAGAGTGGAAAAAACACCACCTATCCTGGCTGACGGCACAGCCTTGGTCTCTCAATCCTATCCCCAAACTCCTGGCCAGAAGAGGGGGATTGCAGGGATCCCCGGCAACCCTCTCAGTCAGGTTAATATTAATTAACAGTCTGTTGCTGCAAGAACCCACCCGACCCCAGATTGTTACCCATAGGTCACCATCTGCGAGTTCGATTCAAAAACACCCTTTGGGAGGAAACACTTCCGTGAGTCAGAAAGGTAAAAACAAGAAATGGAGAAGCGCGGGGTTATATGCGCTACTGGCCATCGTCTTGATCTCTTTAGCCACCACCTTCTTGGGTACCCGCCCGCCTGAGCGTTTGGAGATCAGCTACTCCGACCTGATCAGCCGCGTCGAACGGGGCGAGGTCAGCAAAGTTTTGGTGGAGACGGCCCCGGATGGTCGCCAGGTTGCCATTGCCGAGGCAGAAATCAACAACCGCGCCACCCAAGTGCAGGTGAATCTGCCCCCCCTTACCCCTGAGTTTGAGAACACCCTGGTTGCCAACGGGGTGGAGCTGGCGGTACGCCCTGTTCAAGAGGAGGGGCTACTTGGGCGCATTCTCAGCACCTTCTTCCTGCCGGTTTTGCTCTTGCTGGGGCTCTTTTTCCTGCTGCGGCGGGCTCAAAATGGCCCAGGCAGCCAAGCTCTCAACTTTGGCAAATCCAGGGCGCGGGTGCAGATGGAGCCGAAAACCCAGATTACCTTCAACGATGTGGCCGGCATCGATCAGGCCAAGCTGGAGCTGGCAGAAGTGGTGGATTTCCTGAAAAATTCAGAGCGCTTCACAGCTTTGGGAGCCAAGATCCCCCGCGGGGTATTGCTGGTGGGCCCGCCCGGCACAGGTAAGACCCTGTTGGCCCGCGCCGTAGCCGGAGAGGCGGGTGTGCCCTTTTTCTCCATTTCCGGCTCCGAGTTTGTGGAGATGTTTGTTGGGGTGGGGGCCTCGCGGGTACGGGACCTGTTCGAGCAAGCCAAGCAAAATGCTCCCTGCATCGTCTTCATCGACGAAATTGATGCGGTCGGTCGCCAGCGGGGAGCTGGCTTGGGGGGTGGCAACGACGAACGGGAGCAGACCCTGAACCAGCTGCTCACCGAGATGGACGGTTTTGAGGGCAACTCCGGCATCATCGTCATTGCGGCCACCAACCGACCGGATGTGCTGGATGCAGCGCTGCTACGGCCTGGCCGGTTCGATCGCCAAGTTACGGTGGATCGCCCCGATTTTCAGGGCCGCCTGGAGATCCTCAAGGTGCACGCCCGCGGTAAAACTCTGTCTGCGGATGTGGATCTGGAGAAATTGGCCCGCCGTACTCCTGGATTTACCGGCGCCGATTTGGCCAACCTCCTGAACGAAGCAGCCATTCTGGCAGCCCGCCGCAACCTCACCGAGATCTCCATGGACGAGATCAACGACGCGGTGGATCGGGTGTTGGCCGGTCCGGAGAAGAAGGATCGGCTGATGAGCGAACGGCGCAAGGAGTTGGTGGCCTACCATGAGGCGGGCCATGCCCTGGTGGGATCCCTTCTGCCCAACTACGATCCCATCCAAAAAGTGACGATCATCCCCCGGGGACAAGCAGGTGGCCTCACCTGGTTCATGCCCAGCGATGACGACATGGGGCTCACCACCCGTGCCCATCTGAAGAACATGATGACTGTTGCCTTGGGTGGGCGCGTGGCCGAAGAAGTGGTCTATGGAGAGTCGGAGATCACCACGGGGGCAGCCAGTGACCTGCAGCAGGTGGCCCGCATCGCCCGCAACATGGTGACCCGCTTCGGTATGAGCGATCGCCTGGGAAATGTAGCCCTAGGTCGCCAGTACACCAACATTTTCCTGGGCCGGGAAATCGCCGCAGAACGGGATTTCTCGGAGGAAACAGCGGCCCTCATTGACGAAGAGGTGCGGCGGCTGGTGAACGAGGCCTACCAACGGGCCACCTACTTGATTCGGGAAAACCGTGCCCTCTTGGATCGGATCGCCCGCCGCCTGGTAGAGGCCGAAACCATCGATGGGGAAGAGCTGCAGGCCATCATCGACAACTCTGAGGTGGTGATGTTGCCCCCCGAAGAGGAGCCAGAACCGCTGACTCTGCCTATGGCCGTCAACGCCAGCGCCTAGTCTCTTTTCCCCAAGCGCAAACTTGGGATCCCTGCTTTTCCTCTTGAGGAGAGAGGGATCCCAATGTTTTGTATGATTTGCGCTGGGAGAGGGGGAGTCCACCCTAGCCGGCAACAGCCGAACCCAACAAAGTCCGGCTCGCCTCTGCTTCCAGGGGCTGAGGCTCGTAGATTTTCAGCACGTACTCCGCTACCATGCGGTCGGTGTTGAAAACGGGGTTGAGCGTGCGGATCGCCTCCTTCATGCGGGCAATCCAACGACGTGGGATCCCTTTCTCATCCCGGTCGTAGAACATGGGGATTACTTCATACTCCAACAAATCGTAGAGGGAGTTGGCGTCCAAGTCGTCTTGGGCAGCGGGATCCAGACCTTCGATTTCTTGGCCAATAGCCCAGCCATTGCGACCGTTGTAACCCTCCGGCCACCAGCCATCCAGCACCGACAAATTCAATCCCCCGCTGAAGCCCACCTTTTGTCCTGAGGTGCCGGAGGCCTCCAGAGGGCGTCGCGGGTTGTTCAGCCACACATCGACCCCCTGCACCAAATTGCGAGCGACATAGGCATCGTAATTTTCGATGAAGGCGACTCGGTTGGCCACCTCAGGCCGGTTGGACCATTCCACCACCCGCTGGATCAGGCGCTTGCCCCCTTCGTCCCGGGGATGGGCCTTGCCGGCGAAGATAATCTGTACAGGGTACTCTTTGTTGGTGAAGATGCGGGTAATTCGCTCCAGATTTCGCAGGATCAAATCTCCTCGCTTGTAGGTGCTAAAGCGACGGGCAAACCCAATCGTCAAGACCTTGGGATCCAGCAACTGGTTGACCGCTTGGATGCGCTCATTGCTTTCGCCGCGATTGCGCCGGGCCCGCAACACCCGGTGACGGGTAAAAGACACCAGCCGCTCCCGCAGAGCCTCTTTGCGCCGCCACAGTTCTTCATCTGGGATCTCTTCCACCTTGGCCCACAGTTCCGGGTCTGACACCCGCTCCGGCCAATCGGGGCCCAAGTACTGGTCGTAGAGGTTCCAAAAAAGAGGGGAAACCCAGGTACGGGCGTGAACCCCATTGGTAATGGAGCTGATGGGCACCTCATCCACCGATCGCTCAGGGTAGAGCACATGCCACATTTCGCGAGAAACCCGTCCGTGGAGCTTGCTTACGCCATTGGCTGCCCGCGCGTACCGCAAAGCCAGCACCGTCATGTTAAAGCGCTCCCAGGGATCCCCGGTGCGCCGAGCTCCCAAGGCCAAAAATTGTTCCCGCGTCAGGCCCAGTTGTGGCCAGAAAGAGGCAAAGAACGCATCCATCTCATTGGGGCTAAAGGCATCGTGGCCAGCCGGCACTGGTGTATGGGTGGTAAACACGCATTTTTCCCGCACCTTGGCCTCCGCCGTCTCGAAGGGGGTGCCCCGCGCCACCTCCTCCCGCAGCAACTCCAGCGTCAGGAAAGCAGCGTGCCCTTCATTCATGTGATAAACCATGGGATCCAAACCCAACTGGCGCAGCAGACGCACCCCACCGATACCCAGGATGCACTCTTGGGCGATGCGAGTATCGGTGCTGCCCCCGTAGAGGTGGGCGGTAATCCAGCGGTCGATGGGGTCGTTCTCCGGCAGGTCGGTGTCCAGCAGAAAAAGAGGTACCCGGCCCACGTCCGCCCGCCAGGCCCGCGCCTTCACCAACCGCTGCCGCATCGCCACTTCCACCAACAGAGGGCTGCCATCCGGCTGGCGCACCAGAGTCAACGGCAGAGACTCAAACTCAGAGTCTTCGTAAAGCTCCCCCTGCCAGCCATTGTTGTCCAGGCGCTGTTGGAAGTAGCCCTGACGGTAGAGCAACCCGATGGCCACCAGGGGCACCCCCAAATCTGAAGCCGACTTGAGGTGATCGGCAGCCAACATACCCAGCCCGCCAGAGTAGGTGGGCAAAGACTCGTGCAAGCCGTATTCGGCACAGAAATAGGCAATAGGACGCTGCCAGTCGTAGGTTTTCATGGTGCGCTTGGCCCAGGTATCCTCAGCCGTCATGTACTGCCGATAGGACTGCACCATCCGGTTCAACGTGTTGAGGTAGTTCACATCGGTGGCCAAGGCTGCCAACCGCAAGTAGGAAACCTCCTCCAGCATGCGCACCGGGTTGTGGGAGGTTTTTTCCCACAGGGCGGGATCCATTTCCCGGAAAATGGTGAGGTGATCCGGGTTCCAGGTCCACCAATAGTTGCGGGCGATCTCGCACAGGGGCGTGAGCGCTTCCGGCAGCACCGGACAACGTTCGGGAAAAGCAGGAGCTAAGGTGGCAATGGACATAGGACAGATACCTGGGGTTAAAGTTATGGGCTCGAAAAAGAAGAGGTAGAGGTCGATGCTGGTAAACGTATCTCAATTATTATTGAGCCGATCCTGAGGATTCTGAGGGGGGAATTCAAGATCTCTACAAAATCTTCAGGGGACGTAACCCAAATTTTCCAGGGCTTCTCCCGATCTTGCCACAGCAGCGCGGAGCCTTCAAAAGCAGCGTTCACAGGCAGCCCAGCTTTCGATTCCGGCAGAAGCTGCCCGTCTATCTTCAGAGATGGTGCAACGTTAGAGTTAACTCAAAGTTAACAAAATCTACAGAACCCCAACGAACCCTTGGGGAACCCCTCCGGTTCAATTAAAATGCTGCTTCTCATAAGCTCTTAAAAACTGCAGCCGCTTTTGCTACCAATCGATGATTTTGTTGGCTTCTCCCTGAAGTTGAGCCCTAACGTCCTTCCACCACTGCCAAGGTGGTGTTGCGGTAGTAGTGGCTGAGGATCTGTTGGTAGGAGTAGTTCTGGCTGGCCATCCCAGCCGCTCCCCACTGGCTCATGCCCACCCCGTGCCCGTAGCCCCGCCCATGAATCTCAAAGAAAGCTGGGAATGTCCCTGCCACAGGAGCCAAGCTGGCTGTAGTGGCGGCCTCTCCGCGTGGACTAATGGCAATCTTTGTGCTGCGCAACCCTAGAGCCCGACGAAAATCGCCGGCATTGAGATCTTTGATCCCTTGGGATCCCGTCAGGCGCACCGTGATTGCCCGTCCCCACGGGGAGCTGCGCAGTACCTCCACAGAACGAATGGCACCGATCCCGGCAGCCAATTGCTGAATCTGTTGGGCAGGAACGGTGGCCGTCCAGCTAAACACCGGTGAGTGCTGATCGAAATCCGGCACCCCCTGTAAGTAGGGCCGCGACTCTAACCAGACATTGCCTGCATCATCCGTATGTCCCCCCGCAGAGGAGTGGAAAACCGCATTGATCAACTGCCCCTGGTGGATGAGAACCTGCCCGGCGGTCTCACGGGCAGCCGCTTGGGTACGGCTGGATTCGGCAGCTACCCCCTTGTAAACCTGCCAATCGATCCCATTTCCTAAGTCAAAAGGCTGCTGGGAACGGCGACTGCGGTGGTAGAGGGCATAGGTGCGGGAGGCCACGGCTTGGGCTTTAAGAGCCTCCATGGGAAAACGGTGTCCCATCTCGCTGCCCACCACGCTGGAAACGTAGTCTTCCAAGCCAACTTGGTTGATGGCAATCACCCCACGCTCGCCAGGGATCAGCTCCACCCAGCCGCGGTACCAATTCTGGTCAATAAACACCAACCCATCGGGGACAGTGGGCTGTAGGTAAAGACGTTCTCCCTGTTGGCCGGCCAAACTGACTGCTGAACCCGAACGGCTGGCCTGCAGCGGTTGCATGGCCTGCACCTCTGCCAGCGGCTGTCCCTGGGCATTCAATATGCGGGCTCCGGTAGAGCTGCCGACGGTGACCTGGGGCTTGTTGACGGCAATACCTACCCGCAGCAGCACCCGTGCCTGCACCGGAAAAGTTAAGCACAGCCAAGCCCAAACCAGGAGGGCAATACCTCTAATCGAGGCTGATGGCGGAGGAGAGAAGGAGAGGGTAATAGTCACACACCAATCCTCTGGGAAAGAGTATCACAGCCGGCGAGGGATCCCAGACAAGTCGGGTTTTGAGAATCCAGGCATAGGGCCGACGCACCCTCAACAACCCAAGCGGCCACCGTTGGGCTCAAGAGATCCCGCACTCGGAAAGCCTTTTTTGAGGCTGGTGCGGGATCCCGGGCAAGGGCCAGCCGAACCCGTTATGACAGTATCAAAAACATCCTGCAGATGCACGACTTCAACCCAGAATTTTCCGCCCCCAGTCCCTCGGTCAGGATTCAGCCGGCTCAGAGGGGATCCCGCGCCGGCGGCAAAACCACTGCTGCAATAGGCGGCGACACTCGGCCTCGCAGACTCCGCCGATGACCTCCGGGCAATGGAAGCTGGCGGCAGAAGCTGGCAAATTGAGCACGCTGCGCAGTGCTCCGGCCTTGGGATCATCGGCGCCGTAGATTACCTGGGCCAGCCGCGATTGGCTGATTGCCCCCGCACACATGGGGCAGGGCTCCAGGGTCACATACAGCCGACAGCCCTGCAGCTGCCAATCGCCCAAGCGCTGCCCTGCCTGCCGTAGGGCCAGAATCTCCGCATGGGCCGTGGGATCCCGATCCCGTTCCCGCCGGTTGCTGCTCAAAGCCAGCAACTTTTCCCCTGGCCCCACCACCAGAGCGGCCACCGGCACCTCTCCGGCTTCTCCTGCTTGCTTAGCTTCTCGCAAGGCCAACTGCATCCAGGCGCGGTGGCGCTGCCACGGATCCCGCCCTCGTGGCTCGGAGGAATGGAGCATACTCGGATCCCCGATCATTTTGGGCGTTTCGAGCACTGCCTCTGTCCGCAAGATTTGCTAGGGTAAGCACACATACCCCGAACATCCAAGAGTAAAGAGTAGGAATAGATAGAATAGACCAGGAGTGAACTGGGTCTTGATGGCGTAAGTCGGGGGAGCGGGTTCACGCCTTTTGAGTCTTGGCGATACGGCTTAGCTTTGGGAGGGATCATGGCGCGGATTCTACGGCACACACTTTTGGCGATGGCTCTGTTTGGTGGAGGCGTCGCGGGTGGGGTCTGGCTATCGTCTCGATCGGGGCAGGAGTGGTTACAGCAAACTCCTCTGGTCACTTGGACGCAACGGGCCGGTGAGGGAGTAGG
>NZ_JANSHW010000528.1:0-1599 GCF_047461815.1 Synechococcus sp. R6-10 | reverse complement strand
GTTGACAGCGTCTTGCACGGTGGCGATCCTTTCTGCATCTTCATCGGGGATCTCCAGATCGAATTCCTCTTCAAAAGCCATGACCAGCTCCACCGTATCAAGGCTATCGGCCCCCAGGTCGTTCTGGAAATTGGCTTCCGGGGTCACTTTGTCGTCTTCCACGCCCAGTTGATCGGACACGATCTTGCGAACACGGCTATAAACTTCGTCTGCGCTCATGCTTGGAATCCCAACTCTCGATTCAGCGTGTCTTGGCCGGGCCAACCAGCGGCCAATGAAGCAATCCCTATTGTATCGGACAATGGATCCCCTCTTGTGAGCAGCCTCACCTGCATTGGCTGCTGCGGCCAGGGTATGGGAATTGGGCGGCAGCCTTTTCGGTTGTGGGAAAGAAAAGCTAGTATAGTCCACTGCGTCTCTACCACTGGATTCTAAGGAGAACTTGCTTCCATGCCCCGCGCTTACGAAACGATGCTGATTGTGCGTCCTGATCTGTCAGATGAACCCCTCGAACAACTGCTCAGCAGTCAGGAGGCGATCCTGCGAGAGAACGGAGTGAACCACGTGGAGATCACCAACAGAGGCAAGCGTCGCTTTGCCGGGTTTGAGATGAAAAAGTTCAAGGAGGGTCTGTACATCCAGTTCAACTACGAAGCCGAACCCAGTGCGGTGGCTGCCTGGGAGAAAAACCTGCGCATCAACGAGAGTGTGCTGCGCCACATGACCCTCCGCGTCGGCTAGGTTTGACGGCATCCTGGCCTGCGGGCATGATGGAAGTGCCCTGAGCTGCCCCTTATCCCTGGATGGCTCCGTTATGAACTCGATTGTGTTGATGGGCGAGGTTCTGTCTGAGCCGGAGCTGCGCTACACCCCTGATAACTTAGCTGTTGCGTCCTTGGTGATCGGCTTTCCCAGCTTGCGCCCGGATGAGCCGCCCTACCGGGTGCGCGTTTCCTCTTTTGGAGAACTGGCCAAAAGGGTGGTGGACACCTGCCATGTGGGCGACCAAATCACAGTGGAAGGCCAACTGCACATGAATGTGGTGGAGCGAGATGGGCGCAAGGAAAAGCTGGCCGAGATCACCGCGCGCCGTGTCCATCAGCTGGGATCCGCTCGCGTCCTCTCTCTGACGGGGATGGGTGAACCGGCGATTGTGGAATCCTCTGAGGGGGATGTGGTTTCCCCACCGGAGCCGGACGATCTCCCGTTCTAACGGTTGCGAGACTTGCCGGGATCCCCCATGTCTCAGGAACTTGCTGCGGGTGAACCTTTGGGATCCCTGCGGGTCATCGGCTACTCGGTGCAGGGGCGTCCCATTCACCTTTGGCAGCTCACCCAAGGGATCCGCTCCTTGCTGCTGATCGGCGGAGTACACGGGGATGAGGTGGAGGGCTATGCCCTGATCGAGCGCTATGTGGCTTCTGGGAAATGGGGATCCCTGGCCGGGAAAGCGACCTTGTGGGCAATCCCTCGCTTGAACCCGGATGGCTGTGCCCTGGGGCAACGTCTCAATGCCAACGGTGTGGATCTCAACCGCAATCTGCCCACCCAAGATTGGATCCCGGCCTCTTTGGAAGCTCGCTATCCGCCCGGAGCAGC
>NZ_JANSHW010000527.1:0-1198 GCF_047461815.1 Synechococcus sp. R6-10 | reverse complement strand
GCGGGGTCGGTGGCTGACGCCCGTTCAAGGGGATGTCGGTTTTCCCGACCTCGTGCTGTGTCGCCCGCCCCGTCTCATCGTCGCCGAACTCAAGCGGGTGGGCGGTCGTCTGACGGCAGCACAACGCGGGTGGCTGGACGCACTCGGTCAGTGCGCGGGAGTGGAGTGCTATCTGTGGCGTCCAGAGGATTGGGACGCCATCGTGACAACACTGCGATAGCCCGTGGACATTCACTTATGAGTCAAGGTCGTTGTTTTCGTCGCTATCGGTCGTCTGAAGACTTTGGCGTATCGCGTCCATCTCCGATTCCGTCAAGCCCCATACTTGCGCAGCGAGTTCATCAATCTTCTTCTCTACTTGCCCCAACCGCGCTGTGTCGCCCCGTGCTACGATGACATGCGCTTGCCGAGATAGGTCTGCGAACTCACGATGCACAGGATTATTCGGGTCATAGCGTGGAATGCGGATGTGGTCAAGGAGGTGCATCGTGCCCATACTTTTGCCGCCCTTCTGACTGTATGACTCAGCAGCGAACTGGAAAACCACTGAGTTCACTATGGCGCAAATATAGTGCGCCTCTTCAGAGGAATTACACGGCACTAAAGTAATGGTTTCCTGTGGGATCACGACCTTTTCGTCGTCACTGCTGACACTGCTGACAACAGCCGCTTGTATGCTACCTATGCGCGTCCACACCACCTTCCATGGCGCGAAGGTGTAGTCGTCGACAGCACCGTAGAAGTAAAAAGGCTCGCCTCGCTTCAGTGCGCCTTGTGTTATCGCATCCTTGCGCTGCAATAAGGTCGGCGCGAATCGCTTCAGATATGCGTAGGTTTTGGGGAACTTAACTTGCATTTCTGAGAGGGGAATCACTTGCTGAGGTTTCAGGCGTGGCACGATGATCCATGCGGAGGGTTGGGCGTGCCAGCGTTGCACATCGCGCCCGCGCAGCAGCGGGTACAGCAGGTCAGGCTCCACCGTCATCGAGACCTGCTCTACTTTAATCTTCGCGCCTTCGGTGATGTTCTGCACGACGACATCGCCGTTCGGGTGGGTGTAGGTCTTCTGCACCCAGTAGACGGCGTTCGCGCCGCCTGTGTAGACCCCTGCGTGTGCCTTGTAGTCGGCTTTGCCCAGCACTTTGCGGATGGCGTTCAGGGCGGCGGGGTGGGCGGTGAGCCACTGGGAGGTGGAGTC
>NZ_JANSHW010000526.1:0-593 GCF_047461815.1 Synechococcus sp. R6-10 | reverse complement strand
CTGGCGGGGTTTGAAGTGGAAGAGATCGAAGACCGCCGCACCTGGGCAGATGGGGTGGTTTTGGGCAGGATCCTGGCTGCCGAGCCTCACCCCAACGCCGACAAGCTGCAGGTTTGCCAGGTGGACTTGGGATCCGATCGGCCTGCCACCATTGTCTGTGGAGCCGCCAACGCCCGCGCCGGGATCCTGGTAGCAGTGGCTACACCCGGCACCCATTTGCCCGCCCTCTCCCTCACCATTGCCAAAGCCGACAAGCGGGGGGTGATCTCGGAGGGCATGATCTGCTCTCTGGCCGAGCTGGGGCTGGAGAAATCTTCCGAAGGGATCCACGAATTCCCGCCCGACTTGGATCTGGAGGTTCATCCGCTTGGCTCTGATGTGCGCCCCCTTCTAGGCTTGGACGATGTGGTGCTGGATCTCACTTCCACCGCCAACCGGGCCGATGCCCTGAGTATGGTGGGGATCGCCCGCGAAGTGGCTGCCCTCACCCGCAACCCGCTGCGCCTGCCCCCCGTCCAGCCTCTTCAGGCCAAGCCCATCCCCAACTTTCAGTTGCGCATTGCCGACGCCAAAGCCTGCCCCGCCTACAGTGG
>NZ_JANSHW010000525.1:0-1167 GCF_047461815.1 Synechococcus sp. R6-10 | reverse complement strand
CATGGCCTCGATCAACACAGCCACCCCACCGGGGCCGTAGCCCTCGTAGCGAACTTCTTCCAGGGGGCTGTCGTCGCTCCAGTTGCCGGCTCCCTTGGCAATGGCTCGTTCAATGTTTTCGCTGGGCATCCCCGCTGCTTTGGCTTTCTCCACTGCCGCCCGCAACTGAAAATTCCCATCCGGATCTGGCAAGCCGTTGCGAGCTGCCACGATGATGGCCCGCGAGAGTTTGGTAAAGAGGCTGCCCTTTTTGGCATCTACACGGGCCTTTTGCCGTTTAATGTTGGCCCACTTGCTGTGTCCTGCCATGCCGCCACACACCAGTCAAGCAATGAATTGGAGGGATCCCTCCACTTTTGAAGCCTAGATCACCTCGGCTCAGGACTCAACCCCGCGACAACTGGGAGGGCACTGGCCTGGTCACAAATTAAATTATAGTTAGTTATTTCAAACAGCAGTGAAACGGTTCGTTATGTCGATTCCTAACTCCCTCTCCCAGAGAGAAACTGGGGGTAAGGGCAGCGGCGCGGAGCGCTTGGGGAGTATCTCAATCTGGTTTGAAATGACTATAACGAGGGATCCTTCACAACCCAGACTCAGCTACCCAACAAACCCATCAGGGCTGAATCGGCTGCCGCTGGATCACATCCCCTTGGGGCGGAGGCGGAGGGGCTGGGGTTTCTTGAGGGGTAGGCGTTGCCTCTATGGGAGGAGTTTCCCCAGGAGGCGGGGGCAGAGGGGGCACACCTTCTCCAGGCACAGGCCCAGGTGTAGGCGTGGGGGTTGGGGATGGAGTTAGAAAGGGCGTCACCTGTCCCAACAGCTCGGCATAGAAAATCGCATCTTGCTCTGGCCCAAAGCGCCCCACTTCCCAACGGTGACGGGGCACAAACATTGTTTGCAGCAGCACTTCCCGGCTGACAAAAGCGGGAGTACCCGAGAAGACGTAGCCATCGACAATGACCCGATTCAGATCGGGCCGAGTTTGAAACACCCGATCCACCTCCCGCAGCATCTCCGTATCCAGCCGCCCCAGCAGAGTTTCCAGGGTGTCTTCAGGGCTGATCGGTACCCGTACCGAAAAGCGATAGCCTTCGCAACGATAGTCCCCACAGATCTTGACCAGCTCGTTACGCACCCGGATTTGCGCCCCAGGATCCAAATTGC
>NZ_JANSHW010000524.1:0-2335 GCF_047461815.1 Synechococcus sp. R6-10 | reverse complement strand
TGGGAAGCAGTTCAAGTGTGGGCACTGTGGATGGGAAGGGGATGCGGACTGGAATGGGGCCAACATGATTGCTAAACTTGGGGCTGCCGTAAACCAGCCTAGAGGTCCGTGGTTGGCTTGCCAACTGCAGGGCTACCGAAAGCCCGCCCTGTACTGCGAAGTAGTCAGGGCCGGGTAGTTTACCTACTTCTGTCTTCAATTCAACTCAACTGGGGAGCTTTCCCGGTTCTGATAGGCTGGGCGTGGATCCCGCCGCATGGGAAAGGAGACCGGCAAAGGCTGTACTTGGGCCAGTTCTTCTTG
Source organism: Synechococcus sp. R6-10 (assembly GCF_047461815.1). Classification (NCBI taxonomy): domain Bacteria; kingdom Bacillati; phylum Cyanobacteriota; class Cyanophyceae; order Synechococcales; family Synechococcaceae; genus Synechococcus; species Synechococcus sp. R6-10. The sequence goes on along the minus strand of NZ_JANSHW010000524.1, from coordinate 2,032 downwards.
CAGAGCAGCGTGTAACCAGCCATTGCTGGCCAACAGTCGGCCACTGTAAACATCCACCGGGCCGCCATCGTAAGCAGTCACCTTGCCACCCGCCTCTCGCACCAGGACGATCCCTGCGGCAATGTCCCAAGGGGAGAGGCCCCGCTCCCAATAGCCATCCAACTGGCCGGTGGCCACATAGGCCAAATCCAGAGCTGCAGATCCGCCGCGCCGTACTCCTTGGGTGAGATGGGTAAAGTGGCAAAACTCGGCGTAGTTGTTGTCGGGGGTTTCGCGACGATCGTAGGCAAAGCCGGTAACCAGCAGGCTCCGAGACAATTCAGCCGTTGTGGAGACTCGAATGGGTTGACGGTTGCGGGTGGCCCCCATTCCTTGGACGGCGCGAAACAGATCCCCGCGAAAAACGTCACAAACAACCCCCAAAACCGGCTCCCGCCCCTGCAGCAAACCGATGGAGACGGCGGCAAAAGGGTAGCCATGGGCAAAGTTGGTGGTGCCATCTAGGGGATCGATCATCCAAGCGTAGGCACCCTCCGGGGATCCCTGCTGGCCTGATTCCTCGGTCAAGATGACGTCTTCGGGGAAGTGCCGCCTCAAGATTTTCAAGATGAGATCCTCGGAAGCGCGATCCGCCGCCGTCACCAAGTCGCCCGGACGTTTCTCCTCGATGGCGAGGGTGCCTCCCACATAACTGCGCAGCAAAGCCCCTGCCTCCAGGGCAGCTTCTGTGGCCACATCCAACCGACGCAGCAGGGCCTCTGTCACACCCCTACCTCAAGAATCTGTTACTCAGGATAGCCCGCGAAGGCTGAGGCTCCCAAGGGATTCCTGAAAACCAAAATGGGCCCAACCTGAGCCCAAGCCCAGTTTCCGGGGAAAGGGGGTATCTCCAAGACTGCCTATAGTGTATAGTACAGTACACTGGGGCTTGTGGGTTTTCCGGCAGCCCGCCAAGACCAGAGTTCCTTTGAAAGCAGTAGGGTTTTGGGGAACTATAGATAAGACTTTGAATTTGGAAAGCCAAGCTGCTGTAAATGGCGTTGAGCGTTGAGGGGGGAAGACCTTTGCCACATAGCTACGACGATTTTTTCACCTCCATCACAGAGGTTGGCGGGAAAAGTCCTCTTCCCAGCCAGGGCTTTGATCTGCCGGCGGATTTGTTCGATCAAGTCCCTGAACGGCCGGTGTCCCATCCGGAGTTCACCCTGTCCATCTGCCATCCTGTCCGGCCCTGCAGCTACATCCTGCGGGAGAGTATCTATACGCTTGGACGGGATCCCTCCAACGCCATCCAGATCGTCAATCGGTTTGTCTCGCGTCACCACGCTTACCTGGTGCGGGTGCCCACCAAGTCCAACCGGACAGGGTTTACCTATTGCCTGATCGACGGCAACCGCAAGGGCCAGTCCAGTACCAATGGGGTGTTTGTCAACGGCACGCGGGTGGCCACTCACTACTTGAGGAGTGGAGATGTCATCTATTTCGGGCCAGAGATCCGCGCCTATTTCTTTGAGGTAGCCCGCACTCTCCCCGTGACTCCTCTTGACATTGGCCCTGACCTTGGCGAAGAGCTTCAGCTTCCCCACGCATAGGAGCTCACTGCAACTGTTGACAGACCCGAAGCTGCATCGCTAGATTAATTAAGCTGGTTAAGCAATGTGAATTGGGGCATCGCCAAGCGGTAAGGCAGCGGGTTTTGGTCCCGCCATTCGGTGGTTCGAATCCATCTGCCCCAGCTCAAAATCCTGTCGAAAGCACAAAGCGCAAGCCCCTGGGATCCCGTGCAGACCTGGGGTTTCGGCTCTTGGCATCAGCAGGGCGCGTTGCTCTGGGGAACTGAGGAATCATGGGGTCGCTTTTGCCAACGGAGGCCCTGGCTTGGCAGGACTGGCCGCGGGGAGAATGGCAACAACCAGAAACCAAGGGCGAGGGATCCGGGGTGAGCTGTTCAGGTCGATCCTTGATGGTGGTGGGAACTTCTTCCCACGTGGGCAAAACCCTTTTGGTGACAGCCCTTTGTCGCATTCTCAAG